>JAPOVT010000031.1 GCA_026708015.1 bacterium | reverse complement strand
GCCCCAGCCAGCGTGCTTGTGGCTGCCCGGCGGACATTCCGGCTTCGGGGTGGGCCTTGGGGTGGGCCTTGGCGTAGGGGTGGGATGGCCGGAATGCACGCTTACGCACGCGTAGACACCGGGCGGCCCGAACGGCCATCCAGTCCCGCAACGCTGAGTCGGCGGATGGGCCTCGGCGCTCGGCGTGTCGTCAGATGCCACCAGCACCAGCCCGGCGACCAGCAGCGCCACCGGCAGCAGAACCGCCAGCCAGCGCCGCGGCCCTCTTCTCCCCTTGCTGTTTGTCGCACGCTCGCCCATCTAGGTGGCCCCCTCCGGAAGGTCGGGATTTCCACCTAGAAAGACCCGCGGCCAGACCCGAAGGGGGCCAAGACCAAGCCCTCACCCGCTTGTGTACGTCCGATCACGGAGGGGATGAGGCAAGCACCCGACCTGCCAACAAATCTGACCGCAGGAGAAAACCCGCGGGGTCTTTCTAGGTGATCCGAAACCTAGCGGTTCGTTCGGGCTTCCGCCAGTCCTAGCGGTCGGCCTCGACTTTCCGCTTGAGGAACCACGCTCTACGTGCTCCCAGCACGACTACAGCCAACGCAGCTGGGAACGAGGCGACAACCGGAATGAATCCCAGCGAGCCCGCCAAAAGTAGCAGGGCAGCGACGATAAGGACATAATCAGATGGCGCGAACTTGGTGCGTGCCATCAGTTCGGGTTCACCTGTCGGGTTGGAAGCGGTATCCTTCGTGGGGTGTGGTGGGGGGTTTTCTATGACCATGCCCCCCACCATACACCTTCCCGCCGCACGCTAGTTCGGGTTTCCGCTGAACACGCGGCCCAATTCGGATCGATGATCTCCGCCGGGTCGGTCCGGTCGCTGAAGGCACCGTCAACCGGGCCAGATGGAAAGGCGAACTCCTCAAAGGCCATCCACGAGGCCACTTTCTCGATGGCCTCGACCGAGGTGTGGACGTGTCGTGAGCGATCGATCACCCCGCGTACCGAACGCAACACCGGCGATGACCACACTGGGGATTCGGGCATGTCTGGCCCCTGTCGCGGCGAGTTCGTCATAGGGCGAGATGGAGTCGGAGGGCGTCGTCGAGGTGGGCCATGAGGTCGAAGGGGACCTGGCCAATCAGACGGCCGACTTGCTCAATGGAGATCGACCTGACCTGCTCGGCCTGGGCTTTGGAGTCGCGCTCGAGGCCGGTATCGGCGGCGACGAGCAGAACCTGGAAGGGGTGGACCCGCTCGGTGTTGGAGGTAATGGGGACCACGGTGACCACTCCATGTCCCAACCGGGCGGCCGTGGTGTTTGCGCCGTCGTTGCTCACGATCACTGCGGGCCGGGTTTGAGCGGCCTCAGCGCCCAGCGTGGGGCTGAGGTTGACGATGCGGATCTCTCCTCGCCGCATCAGCGCTATGTGAGCCCGTCAGAAGCGGTGGAGTCCCAAAGATGGCTCTCTTCGTTGTCCCACTGTGTGAATGCGTCGGCGTAGTCTTGCGCCAATTCAGATGCCCGCAGGAGCCGGATCGCCCGGTGCAGGGTGGCTGATCGGGAGGCGATTTGGTGGTGGCGGGCATATGCGTCGAGGAACTCAACGTCTTCGTCGGGAAGGCTGACGCTAACTTTCATACCAGAAATACTACTAGAGTAGGACTCAATGGACTCAGTCCGGTTCAGCTTTGACGGTCCCCAGGTGCTGGCCGCGGTCACGGGCCGCGGAGGTGGAGTGAGCACAGGCGAGCTGGCCAGTCTCAACCTGAGCTTTGAGGTGGGGGACGATCCAGCACGGGTCATCGCCAACCGCAAGGTCGCGGGCGACGACCTGGGCTTCGATTTCCGCAACCTCGTGGTTCCCCGCCAGGTGCATGGGGTTCGGGTCAAGGTTGTCGGCGAGCAGGACAGGGGTCGGGGGGCCGACTCATCGGAGTCCGGAGTGGCCACCTGTGATGCGCTGGTGACGAGCACTCCGATGATCCCTATGGCCGTTTTGGCGGCCGACTGTGCCCCGGTGGTGCTCTACGACCCGGCACAACCGGCCATCGGCATCGTGCATGTGGGATGGCGCGGTGCCATCGGGCGGATCGCCCAAAAGGCGGTAGAGACAATGGCACGGGAGCTGGGCTGCCGGCCGCGCGATATACAGGCGGGCATCGGCCCATGCCTGCAACCGCTGTCCCTGGAAGTCTCTATGAACGAGGCCATGCAGGCCGAAGGGGAGTACCACCAGCAACCGGCGGTGCTCTACGACGCCGGGGAAAAGCCGCACCTGGACATTCCGTACATGGTCAAACAGCAGCTGCTGGATGCCGGTGTGTGGCTCAAGAACATCGAGGACAGTCGGATGGACACCCTGGACGCTCAGCGATTCTTCTCGCATCGCGGGCAGTCGGGCCGGGCAGGACGGTGCATGGGCGTGGCCATGCTGCGAGCCCCCTAGACGATTTTGGTCTTGGTCAGACGATCGAAGGGGCTCCCCTTCCCTACTGGCGGCATAGCGCTTCGTTCTGTGATTGACGGACAGCAGCGTCTGACAACCGTCCTGTTGATGATCCGAGGCCTTCTTGACGTTCTTCAGGAGGAGGAAGCGGATCGTGCCAAGTCTGTTCGTCGAATGCTCTTCAATCCGGATGACGTCGTTGAATGGCAAGAAGAGGTTGGGCGCGGTCACGCACAAAGAGGCCATCGCGTGCTGCTGGGTGCCATCGACGAACGACTTCGCAACGAAGATCCTAACGAGCCACCAGCGAGCATTGAATACGACAATCTGAAGCAGAGGTCCCTGGTCATCAACTACGGACTTGCACAGAGCGAATCATGGGATGAAGACAGCATTTCGGAACGAGCCGATGCGCTCGCGACGGTCGCAATTGCAATCTGGCCGTCCGCGGAGGAATTGTCGAAGACGTCTGCCTCCAGCAGCACAATCGAGTCGCAATGAGTGAATCGCGTCGAACGTGAGGCTGGCGGCATCGGCGGCTCCCTCGCGTTTCTCCGTGACGGCGCGTATTATCGCTCTTGTGCGATCATCGCATATATGCAATGATGCTCTGTGTGGCTGAGATTGAGGCGCACGATGAGATCGTCGAATGGTTCGACGATCTCAGCCATACCGAATGGGAGCGGACGGCGACCGTGGTTGACCGACTCGCTTCCCTCGGGACTCGAGCGCGAATGCCGTTCTCACGAAGTCTCGGCGAGGGTCTATTCGAAGTCCGGTTCACACTCGGTTCAACTGCTCGGCGTATCACCTACAGATTCACTGGTGATGGCCGCATCATCTTGTTGACAACATTCCGTAAACAACGAAACAACGAGCGGGCCGAAATTGTTCGGGCTCGAAAGATCGCTCAGGAATGCGCCAAGTACAATCCGTAGAAGGAGACACGATGGCCAATCTGTCCAGATGGGAAGACATCAAGAAGGCCAAAGGCGAACCGTCCGCCGAGACGCGGGCCGGGATCGAGCAGGGTCTTGATTTGGGACAGCTCATCTTTGAATTGCGGACCGAAGCCGGCTTGAGCCAACGAGAGCTTGCCGACCGGATGGGCACCACTCAGTCGGTCATCTCTCGGCTTGAGGAGGGTGGCGGTGCGAAGAATCGGATCGACACACTCGCCCGGGTCGCGACGGCGCTCGACAGGCATCTCGTGTTGTCGTTCCCAGCCGATGTTCCCGACAAACTCACTGATGCAGTCCAAGTCGCATGACTCTCCGGGGTCAGAATTTCTTGCTGATGTGGCTCGGAATGCAACGGCTGGAGTGATTGCGGTCAGTCTGGAATCAAGACCCCGGGGTTCATGAGGTTCTGGGGGTCGAGGGCGGCCTTGACAGAGCGCAGCACATCAATGCCAGCATCGCCGAGCTCGTCGGCCATCCAGGGGCGGCGGACGCGGCCGATGCCGTGATGGTGGGAGATGCCGGCGCCGCAGTCAGTGGCCGCTTGCATGGCCGCGGCCCAGCAGGCGTCGTAGACCGACTGGTACTGGTCGGGATCAGACGGCTGGGCGGCGAAGGTGAAGTAGAGGTTGGCCCCGGATTGGTAGGCGTGTGATGTGTGGGCGGTGGCGGCGATCACCGTGGGCACCGCGCTGATGGCCTCGATGACCGCTTCGTAAAGCCGAGCGAGGCGGCCCCAGCCGGTGGCCACCTCGATGGTGTCGGCCACTAGGCCCTGTTCAAACAGATCGGTCCAAGTGGGCACGGTGTTGCGATGCTCGAACCAGTGGTCCACCGCTCCGGGGTCGGCCGGTTCTCCACCGCCTGCTTGGCACAGCTCGGCCACTGCGGTGGCCTCAAGCGCGGCGTGTCCGGGTGGACCCTCGTGCAAGAAGATGGCCATGCAGCGGCCCTTGGGTACGTGGTCGCGAAAGTGGCGGCGCGACTCGCTGGCGTCGTAGAGGCGCACTACCGGGGGTCGCCAGCCCGGCACGATCACGCTGCGCAGCGCGTCGATTCCCGCGCTCATGTCCTCGAAGTGGAAGGCTTGGCGAACCCCCGGCTCGGGAAGCGGCCGCAGCGAAAACGTCACCTCGGTGATGATGCCTAGCGTGCCCTCGCTGCCCAACAGGAGCTCACGCAGATCAGGCCCTGCCGACGCCCGGGGAGTGGGGCGCGACCGGTAGATCGACCCGTCGGGCAGTACGGCCTCAACCGCATACACGATGTCCTCGATGTTGCCGTAGGCGGTGGAGTACTGACCCGACGCCCGGGTGGCCACCCATCCGCCCACCGAGGAGATCTCGATCGACTGGGGCCAGTGCCCGATGGTGAAGCCGTCTTGGCGCACCCGGTTCTCAGCGTCGATGCCCATTGTGCCGGCGCCGAATGGAGCCAGACCGTCCACCGGGTCAAGCCACCGCAGGCCGCTCAGGCGCTCGGTGCTGATCACCACCGAGTCGGATGTGGCCAGCACTCCACCCACGCATCCCGATCCGGCCCCTCGGGGAATCATCGGAGCGCCGTGGGATCGGCACAGCTCCACAATCGCAGCCAACTGCTCAGTGTTTGACGGTGCCGTCACCGCAACCGGCAATACCAACTGGCCTTGCCACTGGTCGAACTCGGAGCGAGGCCAGGTGTCGCGGGCTCTGCTGTGGCGGGCTTCGTCGTCGAGGAGGAGATCGTCGCCCAGCAGGCTGGCAAGTTCGTCAATCAGCGCCATCAGGCGTCCGACTTGAATTCGAGTTCGCTGGCGTAGCGAGCTCGAACAGCGTCGACTTCTGCGGTGGTGCGGGCCTTGTCCCATCCCAGCAGATCGCCCATCAGCGAGGCTGCCGGGGCGACAAGGTCGTCTCGTTCGGAGGGCGTGTACCAGGCGGCCCGGGTCCGGCGATAGATCAGATCCTCCAGGGTCAGCGCACCGTCGACCCGCACCGCCCAGTCGACCTCGCCGGCTACCACCCGCCCGCCAGGGACGATGGGCTGGTGGCCCAAGGCCAGCACCTGGCGGGTCTCGTCTCCATAGAGCCGCACCAGCCGTTCGGCCAGCCGCCGTTCGACACCGGTGGCTGTGGCTACCGATGCTGCATGGCTATCGAGGTCCGACGAGAGGTTGCCGCCGGGGATCGGGTCGGGCCCCGGACTCGGACCCAGTGATCGTCCTAGCCGCTCGGCCACGTAGTCGAGCACCGTCATCGCCATGGTGCGAAACCCGGTGAGCTTGCCGCCCGCGATGGTGATCATCCCCCCGGTTCCCACCCAAACCTCCTCCTTGCGGGATATCTCGGTGGCCTCTTTGCCCTTTTGCGCCACTAGCGGGCGTACGCCTGACCAGGCGGCCTCCACGTCGTCGAAATCCAGCGGATCGACATCGAAGTAGTGCTTGAGCGGTTGCAGCAGATACGCCACGTCGGTCCGCTCGATCTCGGGCCATAGGAGCCGTTTTCCCTGATAGCTGGTGTCGGTGGTGCCGATGGCAACCGTGTCGCCCCGGGGCAGCACAAAGACGCTGCGCTTGTCGGGAGTTGCCATGATCACCAGGTTCCGCACCGGCAGCCGGGCGGTGTCGAAGACTATGTGAATGCCTTTTGAGGGGTGGAGGCGATCAGTGGCGGCCTCTTCCTCTAATCGGGCCAAGCGCTCCACCCACGGCCCGGTGGCGTTCACCACGGCGTCGGCGCGGATCTCCACCCGGTCGCCGCTCATTTCGCACGCCGCCACCACCCCGTCGATGTGGTTGCCTTTCCAGATCACGTCGACCACCGGAAGCCTGTTTGCCACGGTGGCCCCGGAACCCACCGCATCGCGCAGCACGGCCAGCACCAGCCGGGCGTCGTCGGTCATGTATTCCCGGTAGGCGCAGGCCCACGGGTACTCGTCCCGACGTATGCAGGGCTCTTGCTCGGCGAGGGCGTCGCGATCCCAACTGAGATTGCGGTCGGCGTCGTCTACCGCCCCGAGCTTCTCGTAGGTGGTGATCCCGGCTCGGAACTTCATCAGGCTGGCCCGGTTGTGAGCAGGCACCACCATCCAGCACGGCTCGGCCAGATGAGGAGCCATCTGATGCACCGCCTGGCGCTCCCGCGCGGTCTCCCGCACCAGCCCGACCTCGCCCATGGCCAAGTAGCGCAGCCCGCCGTGGATCAGCTTGGACGAGCGCGAAGACGTCCCGGCCGCAAAGTCGTCCTTTTCCACCAGCGCCACTCGTAGCCCTCGCCGGGCCGCGTCCCGGGCCACCCCCGCCCCGGTGATCCCCCCGCCGATGATCACCAAGTCGACCCGCTCACTCCCCAGCCTCGCAAGCAGGCCAGATCGCGAAGTTGCCGACAACGAATTTGCGGGAACGGGTCCAGACACTGTCAACCGATTCAAAGCCGCCCCAGCGCTCAAAGGGAGGTGCCAGGTTGGTTGTCCACTACCAGTTCTTCCAGTAACGGGAGGGTACGGGGCCGGCTTGATCCTGGTATTTGGAGCCGGCCTCGGCTGATCCGTAGGGGTTCTCGGCAGGCGTGGTCATGCGGATGAAGGAGATCTGGCCGATCTTCATCCCGGCATACAGGGTGATGGGAAGGGTGGCCACGTTGGACAGCTCCAAGGTGAGGCGGCCGTTCCAGCCGGCGTCTACGAACCCGGCAGTGGAGTGGATCAGCAGCCCGAGCCGGCCCAGCGACGACTTGCCTTCCAGCCGGGCCACCAAGTCATCGGGAATCCGCACCCGTTCCAGCGTCGATCCCAGCACGAACTCGCCGGGGTGGAGGATGAACACCCCGTCGGGCTCGATCTCCACCGGCTCGGTGAGGGCGTCCATGTTCTTCTTGACGTCGATCAACCCCTCGGTGTGGTTGCGGAACACCCGGAAATAGCGGTCGATGCGCAGATCGACTGACGACGGCTGAATGGCATCGTCGGCCAGCGGGTCGATCTCGATGCGGCCCTCCGCTAGTGCCTTGCGGATGGATACGTCGGAGAGGATCACGCTTTGGGGGCGAAGAAGCTCCGCACCAGCGGCTCGTAGTGCTCCAGGGGCGGTGTGGGATAGGACGGGTCGAAGGCCGGCATGTCGTATTCGGCGCAGAACTCGGCGCAGCGGTCGTAGTGGGGTTGGTCGGCGTAGGCGTCACGGCTGTTGCGGTCGAGGCCCACGTGGTGCCAGAAGTAGTAGCCCTGGAAGACGCCGTGCATCTGCACCATCCAGAGATTCTCCTCCGACACAAACGGCTTGAGGATGGCCGCGGCCAGGTCGGGGTGGTTGTAGGGATTGAGCAGGTCTCCGATGTCGTGGACCAGCGCGCACACCAGATACTCGTCATCCCGCCCGGCCTTCTCGGCCCGATGGGCGGTCTGGATGCTGTGGGTCAACCGGTCGACGGCGAAGCCCTGGGGTCCGGTGGCCAGATCCCGCATCTCCCGCAGTACCCGGTCGGCCAGTCCCTGCTCCAGGTAGTGGTGTGCAGAAGCGGTTGCCGCCCAATCCTC
Organism: bacterium; assembly: GCA_026708015.1. NCBI lineage: Bacteria > bacterium. The sequence continues at coordinate 16,073 of JAPOVT010000031.1, read as the reverse complement.
GGCCGTGGACTCGTCCATGCGGGTGAACGTGGCTTGAGTCAGTGTTGCCATAAACGAAGCCTACGACATGGATGTCGTCTCGACACCCCCGCAAAAGGCCCTATTGACCACTACATTGCAGGCTGATGCGAGCGGTGGTTTTCCAAGACGGGCAGGCGACAACCGGGGAAGTAGACGATCCCCGACCGGGTCACCGCCAACTATTGGTGGCAGTGCGGGCCGCGGGGCTGAACGGCGCCGACTTGGCTCAGGCCAAAGGGGGCTACAACCCGCCGCCGGGAGCGCCAGCCACCGGCGGATTGGAAATGGCCGGAGAGGTGGTGGCCGCCGGTGATGGCTGCCAGCGGTTCTCGGCGGGAGATCGAGTCATGGCGGTGGTGCAGGGGGGCGGACAGGCCCAACTCTGTATGGTGGACGAGCCGCTGGCCATGCCGGTTCCCGAATCGCTGGACTGGGAGAGCGCCGGGGGGTTTCCCGAGGTGTTCGCCACCGCCCACGACGCCTTGTTCACCCAAGCCGGTCTGGCCATGGGCGAGCGGGTGTGCGTCCATGGTGCCGCCGGCGGAGTGGGGGTGGCCGCGGTGCAGCTGGCCGCCGCCACTGGGGCAGAGGTGACCGCAACCGTGCGCAACCCCGATTCCCGCCGCGCGGTGGCCGAATTGGGAGCACATGCCATCGACCCCAGGGACTTCGTTGATGCCGGGCCGTTCGACGTGATCCTGGAATTGGTTGGCGCCCCCAACTGGCCCGCCAACCTGAAGGCCCTGGCCACCGAAGGGCGCATCATGGTCATTGGTGTTGGCGCGGGAGCGGAGGTGTCGCTGAACCTGGCCCTGCTCATGATCAAGCGAGTGCGCCTATTCGCCTCCACGCTGCGCCCCCGCTCTCTGGAGCAGAGAGCTGCGGTCGCCCGGCAGGTGGAGCAACACGTGCTGCCGCTGGTGGAATCCGGCCGACTCCATGTCCCCATCGCCCGAACCTTCCCGCTGGCCGAGGCGGCCGAGGCCTATGAGTACTTCGCCGTTCCCGGCAAGCTTGGCAAGGTTGTACTCATCCCATGACTGATAGGTGGTCGAGCATTTCGATGTCTGATGCCCTGACACCCGAGGGTCCGTTTCCAAGCTCCGAAGGATGTGTCACTGTTCGTCTCTAGTGTCGGACCAAGTTCGGGAATACGCCCACCGCTTCGGGCTTGATAGCGCTCAGCGCTTGCTTGATCCGTTCTGCGGCACCGGCACAACACTGGTTGAGGCCAAGAAGCTAGGAGTCCCGGGCGGTGGACAGGCACATTGAGCCCAACAGCATTGACGCGGTGATCACGTCGCCGCCGTATCCCAATGAGAAGGACTACTCCCGCACGGTCCGGCTTGAATCGGTGCTGTTGGGGCACATTCACGAGAGATCAGACCTTCAGGCGATGAAGCGCGGGCTGGTGCGACCTAACACCCGCGGCGTCTATCGAAACGACGACGACGACGAGTGGATCAGCGGTGATGCCGAAGTCGAGCGAATCGCCGCCGCCATCGAAGCTCGGCGCATAGCCTTGGGGAAGGAGCCGGGCTTCGAACGGATGTACCACCGGGTCACCAAGCTTTATTTTGGCGGCATGGCCCGCCACTTCGCCTCCCTGAGCAAAGCGCTGCGCCCTGGGGCTCGCTTGGCCTATGTGGTAGGAGACCAGGCTTCCTACCTGAGAGTGATGATCCGTACGGGCGAGGTCCTCGCAGAGGTTGCTGAGCGCGCCGGCTACCATGTCGAGGCCATTGACTTGTTTCGCACCCGCCACGCCACGGCTACCAACGAGCAACTCCGAGAAGAAGTCCTCGTCCTGCGATGGCCCGGCACCGTCAAAGCATGACCAACAAGACGAGTCCGGCCGGCGAAAGCCTTGCCCAGCGCATCATCGCCAAGATTTTCGCCGACCGCTTCAAACCAGGGCTTTATGAGGTGGCATTTCGGCGAGAGGAGTTGGTGGCGGCAGCCGAAGCGCTGGGAGAACCGCGTCCCAAGAACCTCGGAGACGTCGTCTACTCTCTGCGCTACCGCGTTCCCCTACCCGACAGCGTGCGCGAAGCATCGCCACCCAACACCGAATGGGCGATCTTCCCCGGCGGAAACGCGGTCTATGTGCTGCGGGCTGTGCCATTCAACCTCATTGAGCCCCGCAAGGGCATTCGCACTGTCCGGCTTCCTGACTCGACCCCCGGCGTGATCGCCAAGTACGCCATGTCCGATGAGCAGGCGCTATTGGCGAGACTGCGCTACAACCGCCTCTTAGATGTATTCACCGGTCTAGCCTGTTACCCCCTGCACCGTGTCTGGCAAGCTCGGCAAGGCGGTCTTCGTCGCCTAACCGACAGGCATCGACCACGCCTGATTGGCTACAGTGCCGAGCACCCGCGGGTGTAGTTCAGTGGTAGAACCCCAGCTTCCCAAGCTGATGACGCGAGTTCGATTCTCGTCACCCGCTCCACGATGAGCAGCAATCTGGGAGAGATCTACCTGGGCACAGTGGCCATCGAGCCGAACCGCTGGGGTTTGGCCGAACCCGGAGGGCGCCCTCTGACCCGGGTATCGGAATGGCTGCCCGCCATCAGCGAAGCGGGGTTCGACGGTCTGGAGTTGTGGGAGCGCCACGCCCGATCGGTTCCCGACGAAGAACTCGAAGCGCTGCTGGCCTCGGAGGTTCCCATCAGGGTCCTGAGTTGCTACACCAGTTGGGACGAGCCCGACGATGCCGATCGCATTGAGACGGCGGCCTGGATCGAACGGGTGGGAGCGCAAGGGGTCAAGTTCAACGTGGGCAGCGACCCGGACTCCGTCGCCGACTACACCGAAAGGCTCCAGCGGTTCGAGGCCGAGGTGCCCGACGGCGCCCGGCTGCTGTGCGAGTGCCATTTCGGGACAGTGGCTGAAGATCCGGTGGTGGCCCGCGACATGTTCGACGCCGTGGCTGACATCGACCGTTTGGGCGCCATCGTCCATGTTCACCCCGGTGCCCGTGACGAGTGGTCGAACCCGTTGGGGGCGCTCGGAGATCGGGTTCGACACGTTCACGTTCAGGTTGCCGAATACCCCCAAACCACCAGCAGTGGCGAGCTGGGCGAAGTGCTTCGCCCGGCCGCCGAAGCCATCAGCGCCACATCTCCCACCGCCACCTGGACCATCGAGTTCTCTTACGGCATGTGGGGTTTCGGCCGCGACAACGCCGATCTCGACAACCCGGCCTACATCCTCCAATCCGCCCAACGCGACCTCCAAGCCCTCCGAGCAGCGCTCTAATTCCGGATGCCGAAGGAACCCGATACGGGTCTGGGGCGTCAAACAGGTATGACCAAGCTGATCGGTTTGCTTGTCGTGCTCGGCTCCATCGCGTTGGCCTGCGGTTCTTCGGACACGACTCGGACATCGGGCCCAACCACGACCATTGAAGTTCCAGCCAAGGCAATCGTCGCTCCTGAGCCCACGGTCTCGGCCGTGTTGGCGCCGACCGTTGCTCGACTGCCCGCTGATCCATCAGCTCTCGCAAGCGAGTGGGTTGCCGGTGTCAATGCCGCCGGATGGGAATTCCACCGACATCTGAAGGGCAACTCGGTGTCCAGCCCATTGAGCATCGGCCTCGCGTTCAGCCTGAGCCGGGCCGGGGCCTCTGCCGATTCCGGAGCCCAACTCGACAGGATCTTCGGATTTCCCGGTGTTGGAGTACACCGTGCCGCCAACACCGTTGATCTCCGATTGGCCAATGCCTCGGTAGAGCCCACCACGTTGGAGGTGGCCAACCGGCTCTTCCCTGATGACGGGTTCTCGCCGCTGCCCGCCTTCATCGACACAGCCTCAGCCCACTACGGAGCATCCATCCAGCCGGTCGACACTGCTGATGCTGCCAATGCAGCAAACGCCATCAATCGCTGGGTGTCGGAGGGCACCCGCGGCCTGATCCCCACCATCGTGAGTGAAAGCGTGGTCAGGAACCAGGAGCTGATCTTGGTGAACACCGTTTACTTGAAGGCCGACTGGCTCGTGCCCTTCCTGGCCGACCTCACCCGCGTCGATGAGTTCACCACCGCCGACGGCCTGCCGGTGGCGGTGCCGTTCATGCGCGACTACGACCCGGTTGAACGCCGCTTTGTCCGGCTGATCCACTCCGATGTTGTGGAGCTCCCGTACCAAGGGGGCGAATTGGCCATGTGGTTGATCGTCCCCCACGAATCCGTCGGACTAGTCGCGGTTGAGGAATCCCTCAGCGCAGGGACACTGACTGGGCTGGACGATATGGCGCAAGAGGGATTGGTCCACCTCACCATGCCCAAGTGGGAGCAGACCCTTCCGCCCACCGACCTGTTCGAGTGGCTCTGTCCCCAGGGTTTCTGCGCTGGTGCGGGGTTCGACGGCATCGCCCCCGGTATTTTCATCACCGCCGCGCTGCATGGCGCCAAGGTGATTGTGGATGAGAAAGGCACCGAAGCGGCCGCCGCAACAGCGGTGGCCTTCGCCGAATCCGCGCCTCCCGAGCCTGATCTCACTGTTGTCGCCGACCGCCCCTTCCTTTGGGCCATCACCCACCAAGACACCGGCGCAATCCTGTTCATCGGCCGCCTCGTCGATCCCGCGGCATAGCCGCGGCTGGGGCCATCAGTAGCGGATGGCGCGGCTGGGGCAAAGTGTGGCGGCTTCCTCGACTGCGTCCCGCTCGGATTCAGGGGGGTGGCTGTCGATGACATGCGACAGTGTGTCGTCACCTAGCCGGAACACCAGAGGCGCAACCCGCTCGCAATAGCCGACCCCCTGGCACTGCTGGTGGTCGACGGTGACATGCAACTGCTCTTTTTCCATGTGCGCTTACAGCTTGGTCAGCAGAATCGGGAAGCGGCCGTAGGCATCGTGGTGGCTGGCCTCGGTGTAGGTCGGCGGATCGTCGGGATCGATCTCGATTCCGGCGTTGTAGAGCGCGCCGGCGATGTTGACCAGCGTGCCGTCGGTGCCCTCGTCGTTGTCGGTGCGGGCCGAGAGGCCGGTGACCAGGGTGCGCCCGATGCAGATGTGCTCGCCGCCGCCAAAGGTCAAACCCCAGGGTTTTACTGAGCTGACCTCCCGGTAGGGGTTGAATTCCCCGGCGTCGGGGCCGAACACCTTGGGGTCGCGGTTGGCCGGGGTGAACAGGCACGCCACCCGCTCGTCGGTGGCGATGGTCTTTCCGTTGCTCAACGTCACGTCCTCGTTGGCGATCCGCAGCAGAGCGGGCGACGGCAGGTGCAGCCGCAGGGCCTCGTGGGCGGCCCGCTTGATGTACTCCCGGTCGGTCACCTTGGATTGGTCCTCCGGGTGGCTGTCGAACCACTCGTCGAGGTGGGCGATGAGGTGGGGCACAGAGTGGGTAGTGGTCTGGGTAGCCGCCACCAAGAACAGGCAGGCCTCCCGGATGGGCAGCCCCTCGTCCCAGTCGTCGTTCCAATGCAGATAGAGCATGGTGATCAGATCGACAGGCAGCTCGTCCCGCTCGATCTCACCTTGGTGAAAACGCTCGATGAGGGCCCGGCGACGGGCCACTGATGAGGCAAAGAAGTCGCGGTCGAAGTCGTCGCGTACTGCCAAGATGCGCCTGATCACCTCGTCGTGGTCCTCAGTGGACCACTCGACGGTGGCCCCCGTGCCGAGCTGCTCGACGTACTCCCGAAATGCGGTGGTTCGTTCGGGAGTGTCCACCCCGTCGATGCCGGTAGTGGCGGCGGCAATGCGGGCCAGCATGGTGCGCAGCAGCACGCAGAGGTCGGCTCGCACCACCCCGTCGGCATCCCGGTTGTCGCGACACTCTTCCAGCGTCTTGTCGATCAGCGGAATCAGCTCAGTGTGCTCGTAATACTCGAGCGCGGCTTTGGCGAACAGTGGTGCCTCGAGCCGACGGCGTTCGAAGTGCTCGTCGCCGTCGATGGTCAACAGGGAGCGCCCGAAGAACGGCTGGCTCTCCTGATGTGACCCCTGCCGGAAATTCCGCGACCGCAGAATCTCGTCGATTTCGGCATAGGTGGTGAAGTGTTGCAACCCCACAATGTGCGGAGGCGGCGGCATTTCTCGGATGGTGGGCTCTCGAGTCGGCACAATTCAATCTCCTTGGCCACTTGAAGATAGCCGGTGAAATCTCGGGCATTTCTGGGACATACCACTAGCGTGCGGGGGGCATAACGACTGCCCCCGCTTCCAGTACGGCGTCCGTTCGATGACGACCACCGCCGCCTGGTCCTTGATGGTCACGGCGCTCAGCGTAATCAAGAACCGTGTCGGGACCCTTTTGGCCACCTTGGATCTGTCCCCAGTCTTGTAGCGGCCAACTGTCCCCGGCAGAACCCCGTGCGGAATTAGTGCTCAGCGTCTAAATTACGGCCGAGCCGGGGAGAGGAGGACGGGAGGGGGGCAATCCTCTCCCCGGCCCGAACCGCGAATCATTCCTGGTAACCATCATCCTCCCGGGGAGACCGCCCAAAAGCAACGAGATTGGCGGGCATCTTGCCCCCATCTGTTAGGCGATGAGGGGTTGGACCTCGGCCACTCGCTGTTCGACTTCATCAGGCGTGGGGGCCTCCAGATTCAGCCGCAACAGGGGCTCGGTGTTGGAGGGGCGCAGATTGAACCACCAGTCATCGAGGTCCACGGTGAGTCCATCGAGGCGGTCTTGGCGGGCGTCGGGGAAGGCGGCCGCAACCCGCTCGATCACCGAGGCGGCATCAGCCACTCTTGTGTTCAGCTCCCCCGATGCGGCGTAGCGGTCGAAGCTCGAAACCAGGTCGGACAGTCCGGCTGGGTGGTGGCTGAGGGCCTCCAACACCACCAGGGCGGCGATCAGCCCGCTGTCGGCCCGGTAGTTGTCCCTGAAATAGTAGTGGCCGGAGTGCTCGCCGCCGAACACCGCACCGGTCTCGGCCATGGCCTGCTTGATGTAGGAGTGGCCCACCCGAGTGCGAACCGCTTTCCCGCCTCCCTCGGCGATCACCTCGGGGACTGCCTTGGAACAGATCAAGTTGTGAATCATGACGGCGCCGGGATCGCGGTCGAGGATCGAGCGGGCGATGATGGCGGTGGTGAGCGAACCCGAGACCGGTCGGGCGTTCTCGTCAACCAGGAACATGCGGTCGGCGTCGCCGTCGAAGGCCATTCCCACGTCGGCGCTGAGAGCCAGCACCCGGTCTTGCAGGTCCCTCTGGTTCTCGGGTTGAAGAGGGTCGGCCGGGTGGTTGGGGAAAGTGCCGTCTAGTTCGGGGTACAGATGGTCGAGTGTGAAGGGCAAACCGTCGAACACCGCGGGCACCACCAAGCCCCCCATGCCGTTGGCGGTGTCGGCCACCACCAGCAGCGGGGCCAGTGCCTTGGTGTCCACAAATGAGCGCACATGGGCCACGTAGCCGCTCAGCAGGTCGCGGGTTGTGCGGGCTCCCTTGGCCGCGCCAGGATCGGGGCCGGCGATGGCCATGGCCTTGATTGCTTCCAAGCCGGTGTCAGAGCTGATCGGAGCGGCCCCGGCCCCGCACATCTTGATCCCGTTGTAGCCCGCGGGATTGTGGGAGGCGGTGAACACCGCACCGGGCAGGTCGAAGCTGCCTGAGGCGTAGTAGAGCATGTCGGTGGCGCATAGCCCCACGTCCACCACGTCGATCCCGTGGTCCATCGCGCCCTCGCCGAAGGCGGCGGCGAATTCCTCGCCCTCGGGGCGCATGTCTCTTCCGACCAGCACTGCTGGCGCCCCCGATGAGGCCACGAATCGGGCGAAGGCGCCGCCGATGGCCCGAGCGCCGTCGGCATCGATTTGATCGCCGACGGTGCCCCGTACGTCGTAGGCCTTGAAGATGGCGTCGTAGTCGGTGGCCATGCCGGGTTGACGGGCTAGTGATGTGGACGGGCTATGGGCATCAAGGGCTACTGGTTCTTGAGGTTCTGCTTCATTTCGTCGAGCTGCATCAAGATGGGATAGCCGCTCACGCTGATGGCGTTGCCGTGGCCCGTGTGGTGGACGTCGAACACCGACTGGAGGGCGGTGTAGTAGCCCTGCACATCAAGGGTTTGGTTGACCGCCCGCTTGGCCTGAGCCAGACCGAAGGCGTTGTTCGTGGCGATCTGCGCGGCCAGCTCGTGAGTGCGCTCCCAGAGTTGGTCGCGGGGGACAACCTCTCGGGCCAGCCCCATCTGAAGTGCCTCTTCAGCGCCCAGCGAGCGCTGGGTGAACAGGAGATCTTTGGCCCGGCGGGCACCCAGCTCCCAGGTGTGGCCGTGGTACTCCACCCCGCCGATGGCCATCAGCACCACCGGGTCGGAGAATTCCACGTCGTCGGCCACTACCAGCAGGTCCAGCGGCCAGATCAGGTTGAGGGCGCCAGCGATGGCCTTGCCCTGGATGGCGCCGATGGTGGGCTTGGGGATGTTGCGCCAGTGCCACGAATAGCCCAGGTACTTGCGGGCCTCCCACCGGTAGATCTTGTTCAACTGCCAGCTGCCGTCGGGCTCGGCCAGCGACACCGCGTCAGGATCGGGAGCGCCACCCCCCAGATCGTGGCCAGCGGAGAAATGCCTGCCCTCGCCCCGCAGCACGATCACCTTCACATCGTCGTCGTACTCCGCGGCCAAGAAATGGTGGTGCAGCTCGTCGAGCATCCGCTCGTTCTGGGCGTTGGCCTTCTCGGGCCGGGCCAGGGTGATGGTGGCCACGGCGTCAGCGGTCTCGTAATCGACGTATTTGTAGTCGTCCATGGGGGTTTCCTTGGGGATGTTGATTGTCTCGGCTAACAGACATGTGTAGGGTGCAGAAGGCAGTCGGAACCGGCACCGCTCCAGAGCATAAAGGGTTCCCCTCAGAATCGAATAGACGACGAAGGGAACTAATGGCAGTCACCGAGTTAGAGCGCACGGAGTTGGCCAACCGGCTGGTACAGGCCATAGGCACGGAGGCAACTGAGACGCTTATGCAGTGCATAATCCCCGAAGGGCGAGATCAGTTGGCGACCAAGGACGATCTACGAGTCTTGGGCGCAGAATTGCGGGCGAATGTCGACTCATCACTGGCCAAGCAGACTCGATTGATCATGACCACCATGGTGGGGTTCATGCTCACCATCTGGATCACGCTGCTGGTACCAGCCATCGTGTGAGGGCCGAAGTCGTCAGGTTCTGCGAAGGGCGGCGGCTTCCAGAACGGCCAAGGTTTGATCGGCGACGAGGGCCCAGTCGAAGGCCGGGCGACGGTCGATCAGGGCTTGGCGGGAGCGGTCCAGCTCTTGAGGCGTGAGTTCGTCGAGGCACCGGGCGAGGTCTTCGACGGTTGTGCCGTAGCGGATGTCGGCGCCGATGAAGGTCTCGTCGAAGAAGTCCCAGTCGCTGGTGATGGCGGGCACCCCCGCTCCCAGGCAGTCGAACGCGGTGCCGGTGGTGAGCATTCCTGAAGAGGCGAACGGGAGGATGACCGCGTCGAAGGCCTTCATACGCCGCAGGTACTGGTTGAAGTCGAGATGGCCGTGCTCGGCAATGATGCGGGGATCGTCGGGCACGGCCACCGACAGGTCAACCCGGATGACCAGTTGGATGTCGTCCCGCTGGCAGGCGGCCACCGCGTCCACCACCAGTTGCAGGTCTTTCTCCACTCGGGGGGTGCCGATCACCGCCACTCGGAGCCCGCACGGCGCCCATCCCTCGGACAGCTCTACGTCTTGTCGGGTGGTGTTGGACACCGTTTCGTACTCGCGGCCCCAGTGGCCGTGGGGGATGACGTGGTGCTCGGTGTGAGTGCCGTAGCGGTAGGTGGCCAGGGCCACGTCACGACCCACTTCGCTGTGATGGATGACCGCGTCGGCCGCCTCGGCCCACAGTTGGTAGCTGGCGGCGGCCTCGTCGGTCTTGAAGAAGTGGGGGAGCAGGTTGTGCTGAGTCCACACGATGGCGGTGCCGGTGGCCTTCACTTGCCCCAGCACTTGAGCGGTGCGCTCGGGGTCCACACCGCTCCACCATTCGGGCCAGGCCATGTGCAGCACGTCGATGTCCCGCAGCCTTCCGACCAGCTTGTCGTCGGGAATGCCCGCGCTAGCGGCCACCACTCGGTCGGCCAGCGGGTCGTAGAGTGAGCGGTCGTAGGGGTGGCCGTGGATGGTGCTGGTCACCCGCAGTCGGGGGGTGATCCTCCAGGTGAAGTCCACCGACGCGGCTGGTTCGATCTCAGCCTGGTACACCTGGGGCAATTCGCCCCAGAAACTGCGCCATTCAGCTACCCCGGCGGTGTCGATGGCCTGAACCCGACCGGTATCGACCTCCACGTCAATCGGCCGGATGGCGGGTTCGGCCACCGACAGGGTGAGGGGACCAGGAAGGCCATCGGGGTCGTCAAATCGGAGTTGTTCGGACACGACCAGCGAACGGCCCTCCACCTTGTATGTGGCGGTTCTGCTTCCGGTCACCACCAGATCACTGCTTCCCGCGGGTGCCCACCCGTCGTGGACCAAGGTGACCGACCCAGGAGTGTGCTCCACCGAGACGGGCAGACCGGCGGGAATCAGCGGGGCACTGCTGGTGCCAGCCATTTCGTCTCGCCCCCGGGGGGAAATCACCGGCAGCAACACCGGATGGCCTGAGGTGGGCTGCTCCAACAGACCCGGGCCCCGCGGCGACGGGGCGTAGTCGGCGGAGAAGCCGAAGAGGGTGGACAGGGCGAACGACAGCGATTTGGAGCGGTACGACCACACCGTGGCCCGCCCGGAATCGTCGAATCGGATGAAGCGCTCGGCCGGCAGGAAGGCATCGGTGGACGGCGCTCCCCCCACCTCTGGTCTGCGCCGCAGCTCCAGGGCCGACAGCAGGAGCTTTCCGTAGATGTCCAAGGTCATCTGAAGCCGTCGGGCCGGGCCCCGGTAGAACATTGGAGCCCGGTTCTGGTGGGCGGCGATCACCCCTTTGGGGAACCACTCCAGCAGATCGCCGAGCGTGGCGTCGGCCCGGGCCAGCCAGCGGTCTTGAGGGGCGTTCAGATCGCGTCCGGCGGCGATGGCGGCTAATTCGATGGTGATGGCCATGCCCAGCGCGCCAATGGAGCGCCCCCACACGACAGCCCCGCCCGGCTGGGCCACCTCGTCGAGATCGCGAAGCACCTGGGACAGCCCGTCGGCCCATCCGGGACCGAGTTGGTCTACGAGGGGTTCGGCGAACAGGTACATGTCGGGGGTGTAGATGTCGTAGTGGACGTAGTTGCCCATGCCGTCGTTGAGCCATCCGGTGGGGCTGGTGAACATGGAGCGCACCCGGCCCAGCAGAGCAGGCAGCTCGGCAGGCTCATCGTCACCCTGGAGGCGAGCCAGGGCCCGCAGACACCGAGTGGCAACTACTGCAAAATTGGGAGGGATGGCATCGGTGTCGTCGAGCCGGGCGATGATCTCCTTGGAGTACACGGCGTCGAGCACAGGTTGGCGCAGGTCGGAAGGCAGCGCATCCAGGCCGCCCAGTCGCAGCACGGTCTCCCCGACCCGATAGCTGTAGAAGCCCTCGACTGCGGCAGGGTCGAGCGAGGCGATCAGCGCCGGGATGCGGCTTTGCAGGTCGCAGCCGGCGACTTCGTCCACACCGCAGTCGATGAGCAGCCCCAGCACGTACATCAGGTCGGCAGTGGTGTCGTCAAGCACTGGATGCCCGGCGTGCAGGCCGGGCAGCTTGAAGCCGGGAGCGGCCGACTGCTCGAACTCGGCCAGCTTCTCGGCCGTCGCCGTCACCAGGCGGTCTGCCAGCGCCCCGGCAGTGGTTGCCTCAGCCAGGGGATGCTCGGGAAAGCGGAAGTCCAAGCTCATGCCATGGTGGCCAATCGGTCTTGGGTAACCTCGTTGAGGGCCGGTTCGCCAGCGGACCACCGGCGGATTTCCTCGATCACGTAGTCGGTCATGCGGGCCAGATCGGTGCCCTGGCTGCCGGCCAAGTGGGGGCTGATCCACACGTTGGGCATCTCCAGCAGCGGGCTGTCTTCGGGCAGCGGCTCGGGATCGGTCACATCCAAGATGGCGTAGAGTCGGCCCGATGCAAGGTGGGGCATGAGCGCCCCGTGGTCGATCAACGGGCCGCGGGCGGTGTTGATCACCGTGGCGCCGTCGGGCAGTGCCGAGAGCTGGTCGGCGCCGATCATGTGCATGGTTTCGGGCAGGGCCGGCGCGTGGATGGACAACACGTCGGCGCTTGCACACAGCTCGTCTAGCTCCAGCTTTTCCACCCCCAGCGAGGCCGCTTCTTCGGGGGTGACGTAAGGGTCGTACAGAGTCACCTTCAAGTGTGGGAAGGGCCGCAATAACTCGATCACCCGCCGACCGATCAGCGAGGCGCCGACAATGCCGATGGTGCGGCCATAGTTGCCCCACTGGCGGTCGCCCATGGCCGACAATGCCGAGAAGTCCGCCGGGCCCCGGCGCCACAGAACGCCCTTGTTGGCAAACAGGATGGCGGCCAAGGTGAACTCGGCCACCGGTTCGGCATTGGCGTTGGCCCCGCTGGTCACCCTGATGTTCCGATCCCACACCGCATCGGTCAAAGTCATCTTTACCGTGCCTGCTGCGTAGGCAAAGAGGCCCAACCGGGGGGCCCGGTCGAGCATGGCGGCGTCCAGCGGCGGGCACCCCCAATGGCCGACGATCACCTCGGCTTCGGCCAGCACGGCACTGGCTTCGTCGTCCCACGCCCCGATGGGCTTGGTGTTCAACAGCGAACCCAATGCCCGCAGCAGGTCGAGGTCGGCCTCGCCAAACAAATCCATGCCCGGCCAGTGGGCGATCGCGACGTTGGGTTGCCCTCGGCTCATTGTCAGCAGTCTCCCAATATCGGCTAGACCATTCACAAGCAAGACCGAAAAGGGGAACGGATATGGCTGATCTGGTCAACTACGAGGGCAAGCGGGTGCTGGTGGTGGGCGGCGCCACCGGCATGGGAGCGGCGGCCGCACAGAAAGCGGCCTCGCTGGGGGCCCACACCATCGTTTTGGACATTGCCGACGTCGCCTACGAGTGCGGGCAGTCCATCCATGTCAATCTGGGCGACCAGGCCAGTGTGGACGCCGCTGTCGAGGCCATCGAAGGGCCAGTGCACACCGTGCTGGCTTGCGCCGGGGTGGCCGACGGCACCGGCAACCTGATGTTGATCAACTTCACCTCTCAGCGCCATCTCATTGAAGCGCTGATCAAGGGCGGCAAGCTGGGCCGGGGCAGCTCGGTGAGCTTTATCTCTTCGGCAGCCGGGTTGGGCTGGATGAGCAACCTTGAGCAGGTGCAGGACTTTCTGGCCACTCCCGATTGGGACACCGCTGCGGCGTGGATCGACGAGCACGAGGGCACCGACAGCTACATGTTCTCCAAGCAGGCCATCAACGGCTATGTGGCCGCGCAGGCGTTCCCCTTCCTGCAAAGGGGCATGCGCATCAACTCCATCATGCCCGGCCCCACCGACACGCCCTTGGCCCGGGCCAACGCCGACCTGTGGCTGGCGTTTGGAGCCAGTTACCGTGAGGCCGCCGACGTTCCCACCCTGGTTCCCGAGCAGATGGGCGACACGCTGCTGTTCTTGAGCAGCGACGCGGCCAGCGGCATCAATGGGATCAACATGCTGGTGGACCAGGGCCACACCAACGCCTCACTGGTGGACGCTTGGGACGATCCGTTTGTGAAGGTCTTGGCCGGGATGATGGACTTCGATCCCGCCATGTTCGGGATGGACGAGTGAGCCTCTTCCTTTTCCTTCGATGAGCGGCGAACTACCTGACATTCTGGAGCTCACCGAGGTCGGGGAGCAGCGGTACCACGTCTTCCAGCCGACAGAGTCGGCCGAGGGGCGCGATGTGGTGTTCAGCGGCCAGCTCATGGCCCAGATGATGATGGCATCCGACCGGGAGGTGGCCGGCGGCAAGGACATTCGCTCCGTCCACGCCATTTTCGCCCGGGCCGGAACCTACACCCTGCCCATCGAAGTTGACGTCGACTCCATGCAGGCCGGGCGCACCTGGGCCAGTGATGCCGTGACCGCCATCCAGGGGGGCAAGCTGCTCAGCCGGGCACTGATCTTGATGAGCACGCTGGACGACGACTTGATGCGCCACGAGCCGGCAATGCCCGATGTGCCCGGTCCCGACGGTTTGGATCCCGGATTCGCCTTCATCTTTCCGGGGGCCGAATGGCGGCCGGTGCCCGGCGAACCGGAGATCGACGGCGTGCCGGTGGAGCGGGCCTGGCATCGCTTCGAGCCGGGGGTGGACTCCCAGGCCGCCAACCAGGGCATCGCCGGGTGGGCCACCTGCGGCAACATCATCGGCTTGGCCATGCGCCCCCACCACGATGTGGCCCGCATCGAGGAAGCCCACCGCACCCTGTCCACCGGGGTGATCGCCCACACCCTCCACTTCCTAGATCGCTTGGACGTTTCCCAGTGGCTGCTCATCCAGATGCTGGGCACCAAGGCGGCCAACGGCCGGGTCTATGGCGAGGGCGAGGTGTTCACCGCCGAGGGCCAGTTGGTGGCCACCTTCCAGCAAGACTCCATGGCCAAAGCCGCCCCCGTTCCCATGGACCCCTCCCGCTTGATGTAGATGCAATGGCCAAAGTGACCTGTCCGGCAGCCTCAATTCAAGGCGCTCGGTTCATGTCCGCCCCCACACCACGTACCCTCGGTTGCAAGCCAGATCTCATAGTGGAGTAACCACTCAACGGTCCACGGGACGATGGTATGGGTTATCAGATCTGAAGCACTCCATTCGCCCGGCAGGTGAAGGCAGAGGGCATCCTCGTCGAAGGTATGGGGGAGGTCGCGCTCAGGAGGACGTCGGAGGGTGGGCGAAATCACCTTGATCACAGGTCTGTGGACCCCGTCGAACTCAATTCGGACCGAATAGGTCTCGCTGAGGGGAGAGGGGGTTAGATCGGCGACAAATTTGAGCCGTTGCCTCCCGATTTCGATGTGAGCATCGGGGAAGTAGCTTTGCAAGCCAAGGGCCTGCTGGGCGAATGTGAGCCTCCTGCCCATGATCAACTCCTACCGTAGAAATTGTGGTTGCGGACCCTTGCGGCTTTCGTGCCTCCCGCGGCACTCACCAGAAGGCCGGAGCCGCCAGCCGATGCGAGTACTCCAGCTTCGCGTCCTGATCTGTAAGTCATCCCGAGGTCCTTTTCCGCGATTCTCGCCCCGTTTCCGAAGCCGTCTTCGAGGCGAGCAACCACCCGGTCAAGCCCCCGCTGCGCTGCAGCATCCTCAAGGTCTTTGGACAGCTTTGACTTTGACGCCCATCGTCCGAATGCACGTCGCCGCGCTGGGTGAGTGCGCCACCTGTCGGCGAAGTTCTCCTCGGGCAAAGCCGGGTTCGCTATCCATCCAACTCCATTGCGGTCCTTGACGAACTGGGTCAGCCGCGGAGCAATGTGGACCACCGCTTCGAATAGGTCATCGTGACCTCCGTGAGCGAGACCAACAAGGGTCGTAACCAAGATCGATGGTGGCTTTAGGTCAAGTTGGTTGGCGAAGTGGAGATCGCGATGACGCTTCAGCACCTGAACCGCCTGCTGGAGGGTTGTCTTTACCTCCCATTGCGGAACGTCATCAACGGTGGTGGAGCGATCTGCTGCCAGGATTTTCCGCTGCTGAATGAATTGCTCGCGCATCCGACTTTGGAACCAGTCTGCATAGCCAATGGGATTGCTCAGCTGCCAGAGCCGTAGGTCACGATCAGTTAGCAGGATTCCATTGGGCAGATCTTCGGGGTTGGGAAGTGAGGGCAGAATGTCCACATGAAAACGCGGCCAGAGCAGGGTCCAACACCTCCCACCCTCTTTCAGTCTTGGCGCGCCACTGGTTCGGTTAACGAAGTCAGCGAGTCGCTGGCCAGCGAGCTCCTTTAGTTCGGCCTGCGTCGTCGCCTCTTTGGCGATGGCAACCCGGAGGACAAGGTCAATGTCATAGTCCGCACCAGGGGCCGGGAGGACGACTGTCCCCAGTCGGAAGGATCCCTGCGGATAGATCAAGAGGTCGGCATCGTCGGCTAGCCGATCCGGTGCTGTGAATCTCGCGGGCGCCGATGCCCTTGGGCTCAATTCGCC
>JAPOVT010000030.1 GCA_026708015.1 bacterium | reverse complement strand
GACCACATCAAATGAAAACCATCACGACCGGTTACACAAAAAAACTGACAGACCCATGCGGGTGCGATGCCTGGTGGAGTGAGCCTCGTTTCGGCCAGCGCCAACGAGAGCGGGCAGAATGGTGCGGCTGTTGGAAAGGATCGGCGTGGCGACGGACCTTGGTGAACTTCAGAGGAAGCTGTGGGAGGCGGCGGATCAGCTTCGGGCTAACTCGGGGTTGAAGGCTTCGGAGTATGCGTCGCCGGTGCTGGGGCTCATTTTCTTGCGGTATGCGGATGAGCGGTTTGTCCAGGCCGCGGAGACTGTCGGGTCGGGGTCTGAGCGGCGGCCTATTGGGCCGGAGGACTATCAGGCTGCTGGGGCGCTGTATCTGCCGGAGGAGTCGCGGTTCGAAGGGTTGCTGAATCTTCCTGAGGGTGCTGATGTGGGCAAGGCGGTCAACCAGGCCATGGGCGGGATTGAGAGCTGCAACTCCGATCTTCAGGGGGTGCTGCCGAAGGACTATTCCCGCATTCCCGACGACATCTTGGGCGAGCTGTTGCGGCTGCTGCGGCCTTTACCGGAGGTGATTGAGGGGGACGGGTTCGGGTTGATCTACGAGTACTTCTTGGGGCAGTTCGCCTTCTCGGAGGGCTCGAAGGGCGGGGAGTTCTTCACTCCCACCTCGATTGTGCGGCTCATCGTGGAGATACTGGAGCCGTTCCACGGCAAGATCTACGACCCCGCGTGCGGGTCGGGCGGGATGTTCGTCCAGTCGGCCCATTTTGTAGAGCGGCATCGCCGCGATCCCAGCGCGGAGCTGTCGATTTACGGGCAGGAGAAGACCGGCGACACCGTCAAGCTGGCCAAGATGAACCTCGCCGTCCATGGGCTTGCTGGCGATATCCGGGAGGGCAACACCTACTACGAGGATCTTCACGATTCGGTTGGCGAGTTCGACTTCGTGATGGCCAATCCCCCGTTCAACGTCAACAAGATCGACAAGGCCAAGCTCGAAGACGATCCCCGGTTCCCGTTCGGGCTACCCAAGCCTGACAACGGCAACTACCTGTGGATCCAGACCTTCTACTCCGCCCTCAACCGAGACGGTCGGGCCGGGTTCGTCATGGCCAACTCCGCGTCGGATGCCAGGGGCAGTGAACTTGAGATTCGCCGCAAGCTGATCGAGGACCGCAGCGTCGACGTGATCATCGCCGTCGGCACCAACATGTTCTACACCGTCACCTTGCCCGTGACGCTGTGGTTCCTCGACCGCGGCAAGCAATACACCGACCAAGCCGACCAAGTGCTGTTCATCGATGCCCGAGACATCTACAACCAGATCGACCGGGCCCACCGCGACTGGACACCCCAGCAAATCGAATTCCTTGCCAACATCGTCCGGCTCTGGCGAGGCCAAGAGCCA
Source organism: bacterium (assembly GCA_026708015.1). Taxonomy (NCBI): domain Bacteria; species bacterium. The sequence goes on along the minus strand of JAPOVT010000030.1, from coordinate 63,367 downwards.
GAGTTCGACGCAGGAAGCGAGGAATCGCTTGACGAGAGGTTCCCCGAAGGCCCTTATGTCGACGTGGCCGGTCTCTGCGCGACCGCTTCGCTTGAGGAGATCGAAGAACAGGGGTGGAGCTTGAACCCGGGAAGATACATCGCCGCCCCGAGCCTGATTGACCAGGTGAAACTGGATCAAGTGTTGCCCGCTCTATCGCAGGAATTCGCCCGGCTCTCAGCTGAGGCGGAAGAGCTTTCAGAGGGCGTCCGACGATCACTTGAACTATCAACATGACGCCGTTGTCCGAGTTGTGCACCGAAATCGTGGATTGCGAACACAAGACAGCTCCAAAGACAGACGATTTAGTCAGCTATCCCCTGGTTCGAACAACAGACATCGGACGGGGTCGTATTGACCTGACAGGCGCACACCGAGTCGATGCAGTGATTTACGCGGAGTGGACTCGTCGTGCCGAACCCCAACCAGGTGATCTCATACTCGCACGAGAGGCGCCTGTGGGAAATGTGGGTCTGATCACACCAGGGATGGAGCCAGTGCTAGGGCAGCGAACGGTCTTGATCAGACCTGACGAGGAGAAGGTAGATCCTCAATTTCTGACTTATCGACTCTTGGCGCATGACATCCAACATTGGATGAGCGGGGTAGCAAATGGAGCAACGGTTCCACACCTAAACATGGAAGACATCCGAGCACTACCTATTCCGGAACTGCCTCCGTTGCAGGCGCAAAGACACATAGGGGCGAGGCTGTCGGCATTTGACGATCTGATTGAGAACAATCGGCGGCGGATTGAGATTTTGGAGGAGATGGCTCGGTTGTTGTATCGGGAGTGGTTTGTGTACTTCCGGTTTCCGGGGCATGAGGATGTCGTGCTGGTTGACTCCGACCTCGGCCCGATCCCCGAGGGGTGGGAGGTGTCTCTGCTGGCCGAGGCTTGTTCACTCGTCATGGGCCAGTCACCAAAGTCTGAGTACTACAACGAGACTGGAGAAGGACTCCCATTCCATCAGGGCGTGACGGACTTCGGACAGCGGTTCCCAACTCACTCCAAATGGACGACAGTGGACAATCGGGTGGCCGAGGCCGGGGACATCTTGTTCAGCGTCAGGGCTCCTGTCGGCCGCATCAATGTGGCTTCTGACCGTCTCGTCGTCGGCCGAGGCCTCAGCGCTATCCGAGCCCTGGATGGCAACCAGAACTTCCTGCTGTTGCAGTTGAAGGACAAGTTCGCCGTCGAGGATTCGATTGGGGGTGGGACAATCTTCAACGCCGTCACCAAGAGTGACATGGAGTTGATCCAGCTGCTGAAGCCGCCCTGCTCCGTCATCGTAGCCTTTGAGGCTGTGGCTGCTCCGATGGCCGACTTGATAGCGAATCTCTCTCAACAGAACGTCATTTTGCGCGAGGCCCGTGATCTGCTGTTACCGCGCTTGGTGTCCGGGGAGCTGGATGTGTCGGAGTTTGATTTGGGGTTGGAGGCTGTGGGGGCGTGAGTCCTGGGCGGCTGAGTGAGGACGCCTTGGTGGAGCGGCCGGCGATGCGGTTGTTGTCGGAGTTGGGTTGGGAGGTGGTGGACGGGTTCGACGAGAACCTTGGACCGGCGGGGACGCTGGGGCGAGACTCCCAGTCTGAGCCGGTGCTGGGCTATCGGCTCAGTGATGCGCTGCTTGTTTTGAATCCTGGTGTGCCACAGTCGGCGTTGGACAAAGCGGCCGAGCAGTTGAAACAGGACCGTTCGGCGATGGATCGGGTTCGAGCCAATCGGGAGGTCTATGGCCTGTTGCGGGAGGGGGCGAAAGTGGAGGTCGCCGACGACGATGGTGAACGCCAGATGGTGACGGTGCGGTTGGTTGATTGGGATCGCGTTTCGGCCAATGACTGGTTGGCGGTTTCGCAGTTCTGGATCTCTGGTGACATGTACAACCGTCGGGCCGATGTGGTGTTGTTCGTCAACGGCATTCCGCTGGTGCTGGTGGAGTTGAAGGTGTCGCACAAGAACGTCCGCGACGCCTTCGACGGGAATTTGCGGGACTATCGGGACGCGGTTCCGCACTTGTTCTGGTTCAACGCGTTCGTGATGCTCTCGAACGGGGCGGACACGCTGGTCGGGTCCACGTTCGCCGATTGGGGGCATTTCGCCGAATGGAAGAAGATCGACTCGGAGGGCGAGCAGGGAATCGTGTCGCTGGAGACCGCTCTGCGGGGGACTTGTCAGCCGCAGCGTTTGTTGGATCTGGTGGGGAACTTCATCGCGTTCATGGAGCGGCCGGGCGGATTGGTGAAGGCGTTGGCCAAGAACCACCAGTTTCTCGGGGTGAACAACTCACTGGAGGCGCTGAGGGAGGTGGGCCGGCGGGAGGGCCGGTTGGGGGTGTTTTGGCACACGCAGGGGTCGGGCAAGTCGTTGTCGATGTTGTGGTTCACCCAGAAGGTGCTGCGAAAAGAGTCCGGCAACTGGACGTTTGTGATGGTCACCGACCGCGCCGAGCTCGACGATCAACTTTACGGGGATTTCGCCGATTGCGGAGTGATCACCGCCGGCCAGCGGGTCCACGCCGAGACGTCGGCTCATCTGCGCGAGCTTTTAGGCCAAGATCACCGGTATGTGTTCACGCTGATCCACAAGTTCATCCCGCCGGAGCGGGGCCAGCAGATGCCGGTGCTGTCGGAGCGGGACGACATCGTGGTTATCACCGACGAGGCGCATCGCTCCCAATACGACACGCTGGCGGCCAACATGCGCTTGGCGCTGCCCAGCGCGTCGTTCATCGGGTTCACCGGCACACCGCTGATCGCCGGGGAGGAGGAGACTCGGCGGGTGTTCGGCGACTATGTGTCGATCTACAACTTCCGCGACTCCATCGCCGATGGCGCCACCGTTCCGCTGTTCTATGAGAATCGCATTCCCGAACTCCAGTTGGTCAACGACGACTTCGACGAAGAGCTTGAAGACCTCCTGGAAGCCGCCGCGCTCGACAATGCCCAAGAGAAGGCGGTGGCCCGCCAGTTTTCCCGGCAATACCAGCTGATCACCCGCCCGCAGCGCCTCGAAGAGATCGCGGCGGACTTGGTCCGCCACTTCGTCAACCGGGGATTTCGAGGCAAGGCGATGTACGTGGCCATCGGCAAGGCCACCGCGGTAAGGATGTACGACCTGGTCGAAGCCGAATGGGCCCGCTACCAGGTCGAGCTCGAGGCCGAGCTGGCCGACACGCCCGAGCCGGGGCGCGCCCATTTGGAGTCGCTCATCGAGTTCATGGCCACCACCGACATGGCCATGGTCGTGTCACAGGCCCAAAACGAGGTGGCCGACATGGCCGCCGCCGGGCTCGGCATCGCAAAACATCGCAAACGCATGGTCCAAGAAGACCTCGACTCCAAGTTCAAAGACCCCGACGACCCGTTCCGCCTGGTGTTCGTCTGTGCCATGTGGCTCACCGGATTCGACTCGCCGTCAACCTCCACGGTGTACCTCGACAAGCCGATGCGCAACCACGCCCTGATGCAGACCATCGCACGGGCCAACCGGGTGTTCCCCGACAAGGACAACGGCCTCATCGTCGACTACGTGGGCGTGTTCCGAAACCTGGAGAAAGCCCTCGCCATCTACGGCGCCGACCACGCCGGAACAAGCCTCGACAACGACGGACTCGAAGTCGACCCGCCCATCCGGCCCAAGACCGACCTGATCGCCGAACTGCAAGCCGCGCTGGGCGAAGTCGACGATTTCTGCGACAACCACGACATCGGCCTCGCCGAACTGGAGGTCGCTCAGGGCTTCGAGTTCATCGCCCTGCAACAGGCCGCCGTCGAGGCGCTGCTGGTCGACGAACAGACCCGCCGCACCTACGTAGCGCTGGCCCGGCGAGCCCGAAAAACCTTCAAGGCCCTGCTGCCCGACCCCGAGGCCATGGCCGTGGCCCACAAGGTGGCAGTGATCCGCACCATCGCCTCCAAGATCGAGTCATCCACCGAGGCCCCCGACATCTCCGGAGTGATGGAGTCAGTGTCAGAACTGCTTGATCGTTCCGTAGCCGCCAACGAGTACATCATCGGTACCGGCGACGCCGACCCGCTCATCGACTTGAACCAGCTCGACTTCGAACAGCTCATCTTGAGCTTCGGCGGGCGCAGGCGGACCGCCGCCAAAGCTATCGAGAAGAACATCGAAGCGCGCCTTGACGAAGCCGTGCGCAAGAACCCCACCCGCCTCGACCTCGCCGAACAGTTCCGACAACTCATCGACGAGTACAACGCCGGAACCTACAACCTCGAAGAACTCCTCCGACGGCTCAAGGCCATCAACGACGAGCTCACCGCCGAAGAGCAACGCGCCGTTCGGGAGGACTTGAGCGAGGCCGAGTTGGCGATCTACGACCTGCTCACCAAACCCGAACCGGACTTGACCAAAGCTGAGGCCCGCACGGTCAAGGGTGCAGCCCGAAAGCTGCTGAAGCATGTCGAGGAGAAACTCGTCCTCGACTGGAAACGCAAACAGCAAACCCGCTCAGCCGTCAGAGTTACCGTGCGCAATGTGCTCGACAACGAACTCCCCGACGTCTACGAGCGGGAACTCTTCGACCGCAAAGTCAACGCCGTCTACGAACACATCTACACCAGCTATCACAACAACGGGGAGTCGGTGTATAGCTGACCGCACCCGTAGCGTGGGCAGGAGACCGAGGCTCCGCGGGTAGGCTGGCCCGCGTGCCAGCCACCTTGAGGGAACTGCGCCTCCCCGCATTCAAGAACATGAGGAAGACGAGCATTCCGCTCAGTCCTCTCACCCTACTCGTGGGGCGCAACGGCAGCGGCAAGTCGAACATCCTTGACGCTCTTGCTGTCTTGTCCGCGCTGGCCAGCGGTGCCACGCTTCGGGATGCCCTCGACGGAGGCCGCTCAGGACCCCTGGTACGCGGTGGATCCGAGGGGTGCGCGCCGATTGGCAGCGATTCGTTTTCGGTCGGTTGTTCAGTGGTCATCAACCGAGTCCCCTATTACTTGGATCTGAAGATCTCGGTACGTCCGTCAGTGCAGATCCTCAGCGAGAGGCTGTGGACCATTCGCCGCGGCGGTCCTCGACGCGGCGAACCCCAGGACTTGTTGAAAACAGATCCACCCCGACCCGACTCGGGCGACATCGAGGCGCGATGGGATAACGGTAAGCAGGGCCGGAATCCAGCAATCACTTTTAGGGCCTCACAGATGCTGACCGCGCAGGTGGCGACTCGTGTGCCTGAGAAATCGCAAGCGGGTCGCCATGTTCGAAGGATCGCCGAAGATATGGTTGCGGCGCTTTCAAGCGTCTTTATTCTCGACCCAGTGCCACACCAGATGCGTGAGTACCACCCTGAGAAGGACGTACACCTTCGAAGGAATGCAGAAAACCTATCGCCAGTGCTGGCAAATCTTCTCAAAGATGACGCGACCCGCTCGGTACTGCTCGACATGATCGGCTCGCTCTATGAAGCCCAAGTCTCAGAGATGAATGCTGTGACCAGCGATCTCGGGGACGTGATGGTCACAATCCAGGAGCGGGTCGGATCAAAAGAACAACAGACCCCGGCTCGGCTGATGAGCGACGGCACTTTGCGCTTTCTCGCAATTGCCGCAGCGCTTCTCGACCTCTCACAACAGAACGGTGATTCAGAAGCAGCTAGCAGCGGAGGACGAACGCTTGTCATCGAGGAGATCGAGAGCGGCCTGCACCCATCCCAAGCCGCGGTGCTCCTCAACCAGCTCAAGGCAGCAACAAAAGGCGGCGTTCGCACCCTAGCCACTACTCATAGCCCTGCAATCCTCGATGCGCTGGATGGATCAGACCACTCAAGCGTTGTCGTTTGCAGCCTCGGTTCCGATGGATGGGGCAAAGCAACGACCCTCACCGACTTCCCCGACTATTTCGAGGTCGTGGGACGCTCGCCGCTGGGCACTGCGGTGGTTCGGGACCAACTTCGCCCTGGTGACGGCGCTTCCGAAGACAGCCATTCGCTGGTAGACGTTTTAGGGCTCCGCTAGAGCATGGCCCGTCTGCACATAGGGCTCGTCGATACATCGGTCATTCTCCGACTCATAGGCAAGGACGGTGATGATCACGCCAGAGAAGCAGCTGACGAGTTTGACGCACGGCGCTCTCAAGGCCAGCGGTTAGTCCTTACCGTGACCGCTCTTATCGAAGCTGGAAACCACATCGCCCAACAGAAGACCGGTCGACGCAGTCTTGCTGTGCAGTTGGCGAAGCTCATCAAGGCTGCGAATAGGCCAGATGCTCCATGGATCGTCCCTGAAACCACATTGGACAGGGGGTTTGTCGACGAGCTGTTAGAGGGCAATTCGACGGGATCCGATCTCGTTACCCTCGTTGGCGATGGGCGGCTGGGTTCCGGAGATGTGGCAATACTTGTCGAACGGGATCGATTGCAGCAGAAGACGGCCAACACAAGTGTCGAGGTGTGGACGCTCGACGATGAATTGCAGGCACACAGCAGGCGTCGCCCCTCATAGAGGCGAGGATGTCGAGCCACCTATTTCACGGCCCAGCCCCAACACGAATACTGGCTGATCGCCCCCATAACATGGGCGGATGGTCGATCCGGCTTCGCCCGAGGAGCGCTCGGCGCTGCCCCCGAAGGAGGCACGCTGGTTGGCGTTTGCCGCGATTTTGGTCGGGGGGCTGTGCGGGGGGCTGATCGGATTCGCCTATATCGACCTCCAGTGCGAGGGCAATTGCGGGTTGTGGACCGGGCTTGGTGCTTTGGTGGGTGCAGTAGCGGGAGCGGTGGGATTGGCCGTAGTGGCGATTTTGACGCTACGGGCCATGGACGAGTGGCACCGCTTCGGCGGCCGCCGCCAAGACCGGGGTGACTACTAGGCAAAATCCCAATTAAGCGGGAGCAGAGGCAACGGCCGCGACGGCTCGGTCAATGTCAGCGTCGTCCACGTCCAAATGGGCCACGAAGCGAACGATGCCCGGTGCCAGCAGCCCGGCTCGTACTCCAGCCTGCTGCAGGTGATCCAGCAGGCCGAGGGAATCCGAATGGCGGAAGGCCACGACGTTGGTGAACGGGCGCCCGCAGGTGGCCTCGGCCTCTCCCAGGCGAGCGCCCGGCCACCGCTCAGCCACCACCTCGCCGAGTCGCTGGGCCCGGGCGTGGTCGTCGGCCAGTCGATCGATGTGATGGTTCAGGGCGTACAGCCCCCCGGCGGCAATGACCCCGGCCTGGCGCATGGCCCCGCCCAACCTCCGCCGGTGCAGTCGGGCCTCAGCCATCAGATCACCGGGCCCGGCCAGAAGCGAGCCCACCGGTGCCCCCAGCCCCTTGGATACACACGACATGACCGTGGTCGCAGGGCTGGCCAAATCCTCGGCAGTGGTCCCCAAGGCCACGGCGGCGTTGAACAGGCGGGCGCCGTCCAGATGCACGGGCGGCCCCAATGCGGCAGCCCTGGCCAGTTCACTGCTGCCGATGGCCAGACCACCGGAGGACAGATGGGTGTTCTCCAGGCAGATCAGCGACACCGGGGGCCAAAATCCTCCGCTTCCGGCCGCCGCCGCCTCGGCGGCAGCCTCGGTGTCGACCACACCGCCGGCGTCATCAACAGCGTAGATCTGAAAGGCGTTGTTCAGCCCGGCCGCACCGCTCTCGTAGGACATCAAGTGCTGGCGGCGGCCCACCACCACGTTGCTGCCCGCCGTTCCGTGCAGCCGCAGGGCGATCTGGTTGCCCATCGTGCCCGACGGCACGTATACCGCAGCCGGTTTGCCCGTCAGTTCGGCAAACCGCTCTTCCAAGCGGTTGACCGTGGGATCTTCTCCGTAGCGGTCGTCGCCCACCGGCGCCGAAGCCATGGCCTGCCTCATGGCCTCGGTGGGCTGGGTGAGCGTGTCCGATCTAAGGTCCACCACGCCGCTATTTGTCACGGCGACCAGCGTAGAGTCTCTGTGTGCCAGAACCTGAAGCATCGCCCACGCCGTCAATTCCTGCGTGGGACCATCTGGAGAAGCTGGCGGCTGAGGCCGCTGAAGTGGCGGCTTCGCTGCTGCGGGCCGAATCCAGAGCCGAGCTCCAGATTTCAGCCAAGTCGTCGCGTACCGACCTGGTGACCGACATGGACGTGGCCTGCGAGGCCGCAATTGTGGAATTCCTGACCTCCCGCCGGCCCGACGACGCAGTGATGGGCGAGGAGGGCACGGGCCGCGACGGCACCAGCGGCGTGCGCTGGATCATCGACCCCATCGACGGCACGGTGAACTTCGTCTACGGCCATGTCGGTTTCGGGGTGTCGGTGGCTGCGGAGGCCGACGGCCAGATCGTCGCCGGCGCGGTGGTCGACCCGGTATTGGGCGAGACGTTCACCGCGCACCGGGGCGGCGGTGCTCGGCTCAACGGACGGCCGACCTTTGTCCGCCCCGACGGAGACCCCGCACTGGCCCTAGTGGCCACCGGGTTCTCGTACGCTCACGACCGGCGGCCGCGCCAGGCCGAAGTGCTCAAAGAGCTGCTTCCGCTCATCGGCGACATCCGCCGAGTGGGCGGGGCCGCTGTCGATTTGTGCTCGGTGGCCTGCGGCCGGGTGGATGCCTTCTTCGAAGTGGGGCTGAATCCGTGGGACTATGCCGCGGGAGTGCTGATCTGCGAAGAGGCCGGCGCAATCGTCCAAGACCTCAACGGCGGTCCACCCAGCAGCGAGTTTGTGTTCGCTGCCGCCCCCGCGGTGGCCGAGACCCTGCTGAAACTGCTGCAAGATGCCGAAGCCGACCGACTATGAGCTCCCCCGCCACGCATTTGAGCTGAAAATCAGGCACCATTTCAGGGTGGGAACTCGCATCCTGGCCATTGAGGACGACGAGAGGATCCGAACTGCGGTCCGCCTTGCCCTCGAAGACGAGGGTTGGGACGTTCTGGAGGCGGCCAACGGGCAGGATGCCTTCGACGCGTTCTCGGAGTCGCCAGCCGACGTCGTCCTCATCGACATCATGCTCCCTGATATCGACGGCTTCGAGGTATGCCGCACCATTCGCCGCTCCAGCGACGTTCCCATAATCATGGTCACGGCCCGAGCCGACACCCATGATGTGGTAGCTGGCCTTGAAGCGGGGGCGGACGACTACCTGACCAAGCCCTTCGCTCCCAAAGAGCTCTCCGCCCGCATCCGCGCCCTGTTGCGCCGAGTCCGAACCACCGACACCACCATGACCGAGATGCGCTTCGGACGGCTGGAGATCATGCCCGAACAAGGGGTGGTGACCATCAACGGCGAAGAGGCCCACCTCACCAAGACGGAGTTCCGCCTTCTGGTCGAGCTGGCCAGCAACTCCGGCAAAGTGCTCAGCCGAGAAGTGCTTCTCGAGCGGGTGTGGGACCTCGGGTACTTCGGCGACGGCCGACTAGTGGACGTACACATCCGACGGCTGCGCACCAAGATCGAGACCGACCCGGCCAACCCGCGTTACGTGGTCACCGTTCGCGGCCTGGGGTACAAGCTCCAGGCTTAGAGGCTAGGGGCAGCGCGTCGATGTCCTGGCTCGAAGGGGGTGCCGCGGCCCGCAATCTGGGGTTTTTCTCCCGCATCTGGCACCGGACGGGCTCGCGGGCTCGCCGGCTGCGGCTCCGCACTCGCATCATCCTGGCTCTGGTGCTGACCACCCTGCTGCTGTCGGCGCTGCTCAGCGTGACGGTGTTCGCGCTGACCCGCCAGAACCTGCTCAACGGACGAGAGAATGACGCCCTGGCCACGGTGGGCTTCAACGCCTCGGTGGTGAACCGCCGCCTCAGCCCCGACATCGAGTCCGAGGCCCTCCAGAACCTGGTCAGCACGCTGGCCACCCCCGAGGGTTCTCGCCCAGTCCTGCGGGTGGGCAGCGACTGGTTCCAGCCGTCCTTCGAGTTTGAGCAGGGCGACATCGACGAGCGGCTCCGCCGAACGGTAGAGGGCGGAACGCCAGCGCGCATGCGCTACCGGGTCAGGGACAAGCCCTTCTTGGTGATCGGCATCCCCATCCCAGGCCACAACGCCTCCTACTACGAGGCCACACCGCTGGATGAGATCGAAGACACACTGGGCTCTCTGGGGCTGATCCTGGCCAGCGCGGGCGGGGGTGTGACCTTGGCCTCCGCCGGGGTGGGCTTCTGGGCCAGCCGCCGTCTGCTGCGGCCGCTGGTAGACATCGGCGAGGCGGCCCAGTCCATCGCCCGGGGCGACCTCAGCACCCGGCTGGAGGCTGGGGCCGCCCGGGAGCTGGTTGCGCTCACCGACTCATTCAACGAAATGGTGGGCGCACTCCAAGACCGGATTGCCCGCGATGAGCGATTCGCTTCCGAGGTGAGCCACGAGCTGCGGTCGCCACTGATGACTCTGACCGCCTCATTGGAAGTCATGAACACCCGCCGGGCCGAACTGCCGGAGCGAGCTCGGACTGCCCTTGACCTGCTGACTGAGGACGTCGACCGCTTCGAGCACCTGGTGGAGGACTTGTTGGAGATCTCCCGATTCGATGTGGGTACCGCAGAGCTCGATCTGGACGCGTTCAACTTGCTTGAGTTCGTGGAGAATGCGGTGTCGGCCACCAGCCAAGTAGAGATTCCCATTGTCTGCGACCTGGTCACCGCTCGAACCAGAGTACGGGCCGATAAGCGGCGCTTGATGCAGGTCATCGACAACCTGTTGAGCAACGCGCAGAAATACGCCGGAGGAGCCACCAGAATCACGCTCGGCCACCAGATGAGGGAGGTAGTGATCGCGGTAGACGACTCCGGTCCCGGTGTGGCCGACGATGAGAAGGAGCACATCTTCGACCGCTTCTCCCGGGGCCGCCAGACCGTCGAGCGGGGAACCACCACCGGGGTGGGCCTGGGACTGGCGCTAGTCGCCGAGCACGTTCGGCTCCATGAAGGCCGCGTCTGGTGCGAGGATCGTCCCGACGGTCAGCCGGGAACCAGATTCGTTGTCCAACTTCCCATAGCCGTGCCATGACCAGGCCAATCACCTTCCTACGCCGGCGAGCACCTTGGGGTGCAATTCCCCTGCTGGCCATTGCTCTACTGGTGGCCACTGCCTGCTCGGTGCCCGAGGACAGTCGTCCCCGCACCGTGGATTACTCGCGGCTTCCCGATGTACTGGCCGCGCCAACCGAATCGCCTGAGCCGACGCCGCTCATCACCCAAGAAGTGCTCATCTACCTGATCGACGAGAACAACCTGCTGTCACCCGTCGTGCGCAATGTGGCCAGCCCGGCCCGGCCCATAGCAGTGTTGGACGCCCTGTTCTCTGCCCCCAACGAAGCTGAGTCCGAACAGGCCCTGTCCACTGCCCTGCCGGCCGACGTCGAGGTGGCGGCGGTGAACGTTGACCAGTCCAGCGACCTGGTGACCGTGGCGTTGGAGTCCGAGGTATTCGAAGAGCGCCTAGAGGGCGAGAATCGCCAGCTCGCGGTAGCCCAGCTGGTGTTCACCGCCACCGAGAACACCAGCTCGACCCGATTCTCGCTGCTATTGAACGACAATCCTGTGCCGCTTCCCACCGACAGCGGGGAGAGCGACTTGCCCGTTACCCGGGACGACTTCTACTCGCTGGATCCTGAATACCAGCCGGAGCCCACTCCCGAGCCCACGCCGACCGAGACCCTTGCGCCGACGCCACCGCCCGAGACTCCCACTGCGCCGCCAGCGACTCCGGCGCCCACACCGACAACCACGCCCATAGCCGTGGCGACCCCGACCCCTGAACCCACCCCGACCCTGCCGCCCGGACTACCCCCAGACTTCAGACTGGATTTCGGCAACAACTAGCCGCCGGTGGCGGTCGTCGGCGCCTAGCGGTCAGTGCAGTTAGGGGAAGAAGGCTCGGGCCACCTCATAGAGAGCGGGGCTGACCGGCTTCAGCTCGGCCACCGCGTCGGCCAGCCGCACTCGGGCCATCTCGCCGTTTTGGAAGGCCACCATCGACCCCCAGTCGCTGTCGTGGACCGCGTCGATGGCCGCGATGCCGTACCAAGAGCACAGAACTCGGTCGAATGCAGAGGGGGTGCCACCCCGTTGGATGTGGCCCAGCACGGTGACTCTGGTGTCGAATCCGGTTCGGGCTTCGATCTCCGCGGCCACTAGCTGGCCGATTCCCCCCAGCCGGACATGGCCGAATTCATCGATTTCCGGCTCGGGCAGCTTCAGAGTGCCCTCTTTGGGCCGAGCTCCCTCGGCTATCACCACGATGGACGCCCACCGGCCCCGCTGGTGGCGCCGAGTGATGGCTTCTGCTACCGAGTCGATGTCGAAGGGCTCTTCGGGAATCAAGGTGAGGGTGGCCCCTCCGGCGATGCCGGCCCAGGTGGCGATATGCCCCACATTGCGGCCCATTACCTCTACCACCATCACCCGGTCGTGCGATTCCGCGGTGGTGTGCAGCCGGTCGATGGCCCCGGTGGCGATCTCCACCGCGGTGTCGAAACCGAAGGTGAGCTCAGTGAGCCCGATGTCGTTGTCGATGGTCTTGGGCACGCCGACCACTTTGGCTGCGCCTGCCTCGTACACCCCCACACCCGCCGACAGGGTTCCCTCGCCACCGATGACGATCAGCGCCTCGGTGCCGGTGGACTCCATGGTGGCCCGCACTCGTTCGATCCCGTCGTCATACATTCGGGGAGACATCCGGGATGTGCCCAACACCGTGCCGCCCCGGGGCAGGGTTCCCCGCATGTACTCCACGTCCACTTCGATGAATTCGCCCTCGAGCACCCCCCGCCAGCCGTCCAGAAAGCCGATCACGGAGTCGCCGTAGTAGCGCTCGGCCTTGCGCACGATGGCCCGGATCACGGCGTTCAAACCCGGGCAGTCACCTCCCCCGGTCAAAAGGCCAACTCTCATGGGAAGCTTGCTCCTAATCCAGCTTGGCCAGCGATTGGCGCAGCTGGCGGACGGCCTGCGCCGTGCGCTGCTCATTCTCGATCAGCGCAAACCTCACGTGGCCCTCCCCGCCGGGGCCGAACCCCACCCCAGGAGACACCGCCACCCGGGCGTCTTTGACCAACCAGGAGGCGAACTCCACCGACCCCATCTCCCGATAGGACTCGGGGATCTTGGCCCACACGAACATGGTCCCTTTGGGCGGCTCCACCTCCCACCCCATGCGGTTCAGCCCCGAGCACAAGGCATCGCGGCGACTCTGGTAGATGTCACATACCTCCTTGGGATGGCCGGGCGCCTCGTTGAGGGTCACGGTGGCCGCGATCTGGATGGGCTGGAAGGTGCCGTAGTCCAAGTAAGACTTGAGCTTGCCCAGCGCCGCCACTACCTGGGGATTGCCCACCATGAACGCCACCCGCCAACCGGCCATGGAGAACGACTTGGTCATGGAATAGAGTTCGACCGCCACGTCTTTGGCGCCTTCCACCTGCATGATGGACGGCGGCAGGTAGCCGTCGTAGCCCAAGTCGGCGTAGGCGAAATCGTGGACCAACAGCACATCGTGCTCTTTGGCGAAAGCCACCACGCCAGCCATGAACTCCAAGTCAACGCAGGCGGTGGTGGGGTTGTGGGGAAACGAGAGCACGATGATGCGGGGCTTCGGCCAGGAGTAGCGCCAGCGCTCCTGCATCGTCCCGAAGAAGTCGGTGCCGGTGCTCAACGGGATCTCCCGCACCTCTGCTCCGGCAAACAGCGGGGCATACAGGTGGATCGGATAGGAGGGCGAAGGAACCAGGGCGGCGTCGCCGGGCTGGAGCAGGGTCCACATGAGATGGGAAAACCCCTCTTTGGCCCCGATGGTATTGATCACCTCGGTATCGGGATCGAGATACACCCCGAACCGCCGGGCGTAGTACCCGGCGATTGCCTCACGCAGCTTGGGGATGCCCCGGCTGGCCGAGTAACGGTGGTTGCGGGGGTTGCGGGTGGCTTCCGCCAGCTTCTCCACCGCGATGTCCGGCGACGGGAGGTCGGGGTTGCCGAATCCCAGGTCGATGATGTCGTGGCCGGCCCGGCGGCCCTCCACCTTCAGTTCGTTGATAATGGTGAAGACATAGGGGGGCAGGTTGTTGATCCGGCGGAACTCCACGGGTCCAATCTACTTTCTGAGGGGGCAAATTCAGAGGAGTTTCCCGGCGCCCAATTCGGCTCGGAGGCGCAGGTTCTCCAACGCGGTCTCCATGATTCGCGCCTCGGCCCTGCGCTTTACGAAACCGGGCAGCGGCATCACCATCTGGACGGCGAGGTGATAGGAGACCTCGGTGCGTTCCGGCTCGCCGGGCACCGCATTGAAGCAGTATTCCCCGTCGAGGCGCCGGGTCAAGTCCCCTTGCACCAATCGCCAGGACACCCGCAGGGGGTTGGATCCGTAGTAGTACTCCAGCAAGTAGTTGGTGCTGCGGCCCATGGCCGCGGCCCGAAACGACACCAAGCCGCCCCGGCCGTCGTCGTCCCGTCGGACTATCTCGACCTGCTTCACCTCGGTGGCCCACTCGGGATAAGACTCGAAATCGCACACCACCTCGAAGCAGCGCGCGGGCGACGCCTCAATGGTGATGCTCTTGGTGGCCTGGTCAAACATCGTCACCGTTCCTGCTGGGATCGCCGCGTTCTGAAGTTTCGCCGTCAGGGAGCCGCGGTGGGAATGTCCCGTGTCTGGCACCCCATGCGCCGGACAAGCCCAGCGCATAGACAGGTACCAGGATACCGAACGCGGACGCGGTAAACGGGCGCACCGAGGCTGCGGCCAAGGCCACCACCAATTGCACAGCCAGAGCCGCCATCATCGAGAGGCGCACTGAGCGGGGGGCGCAGCCGGCCAGGAAATAGAGGCCCCCCACCCCGATCAATTCGTATCGGCTGCGCTGCACGGCCCGCTGGAAAGCCCAGAGCATGGCCCAGCACCCGATTGCCAGCAGCCCGAGCGACACCACTGCTATGGGCACCGCCATCGGATCGGGAAAGGCGGTGGTGAGTATGGCAATGGCTGTGAACACCCAGGTACCCGCCCAGCAGGCTTGGAGGAAGGCCGGGCCCTCGACTTCCCGTGGCACCAACCGATCTCGCCAAGACAATGGAATCACTCACCCCGCGAGGCGACCGCGCCGCGCCATCAACGTTTCCTTCGGCGGGCGATGACCTCGGCTATCACGGTCCGAAGCCGCTCGGCCATGTGGTCATAGGAGAACTCGGCCACTGCCCTCAGCCGGCTCTCCAAGCCCATCCGCTGAAGGCGAACCCGATCCGACAGCAGGGTGTCTAGACACGCAGTCACTGCGTCCAGTTGACTGGGCTTCTGCACCACCAGTCCGGTTCGGCCATGCTCCACCGCCTCAGCCGCTCCCCCGCTGTCTCCGGCAAGTTGCGGCACGCCGGCGGCCGCGGCCTCCAAGAACACGATGCCGAACCCCTCCTGCTCCAGGCCTCCCCAGCGCTGACGGCACACCATGGCGAACACGTCGGCACAGCCATAGAGGTCGGGCAGATCCGAATCGGCCACCCGATCCAGCAGGCGGGCCGGTGCGCCCGTGCTCCCGATGATCCGATCCAATCGGGCCCGGTCCCGACCGGCCCCGGCCACGGCCAGGGTGAGCCCCGGATGGCGGTCGGCCAGCCGGGCCGATGACGCAATCAGCACATCCATGCCCTTACGGGGCACCAGCCGGCTGATCGAGACCACCACCGGAGCGTCGACCGGAAGCCCGAACCGCAGGCGGGCCGCCCGCCGCTGGGCCGCGTCCAACGGCTTGAATCGGTCGACATCGACCCCCGGCGGCACGATCACCGCGGGTAGCGGCCCACCGGCGGCCCTCTCGGCCTCAATCACCGAATACCGTCCGGCAGTGATAACCACCTCGGCACCCCGCAGCACTTTGCCCAGCACCTGCTTGGTGCCTGGAAGGCGACCGGGAACGGTCACCTCGGCACCGTGAAGAATCACGCCGTAGGGATGGGGCAGGCGGGGAGCAAGCGCTCCCAGTGGAATCGCAGGGTCGTAGAGCACCAATTCTGCGCCGATCTCTTCCCCCAGATCGGTGATCTCTTCGGCCATCTCCTGGGTTGGCAGAAGGAATTGGCGAGGCGACCGGACCACCCGGTGGTCTTGGCGAGCATCCCACTCGGCATCTCCCGGATGAGAGCGGGTCAACACGCAGACGTCGGCAGGCGGCAGTCGGCGCCACAGCTCCCACAGATAGTTCTGGATGCCCCCCAATTTGGGGGGATAGTCGTTGGTTACCAACAGGTGCCGAGGCATAGCTCAAACCAGCTCCACTGCGGGCACGCCCAGCTGGCGGGCAGCCCAATCGGCGTGGCGCTCCAGCATGGGGTCGGAGTCCGCCAGATAGCGATGCACGATTTTGATCACTTCAGGATCGGCTCCCCGTCCGGAGTTTCCCAGCGCCACCAGCGCGTTGCGCCGTACATAGCGAGGCTCCCGCCGGGGGATATACCAGCGGCCGTAGCGGGCCATCAGGTCCTCGTCGTCGGATTTCAGCAGTTCCACTAGGTCCACCCAGGCGATGCCTTCCTCGTGCCCTTCCCCCGCACCGCTGCTGTCCGACTCAGCCATTCTGTTGGGTGGGCACACCTCCTGGCAGTCGTCGCATCCGTAGAGTCGGTTGCCCAGCACCTCTCGGAATTCCAGAGGAAAATCACCGTCGGCCTGCACCAGCCACGCCAAGCACCGCCGGGCGTCAACCACACCGGGGGCCACAATGGCGCTGGTTGGACAGCCGTCCAAGCAGCGTCGGCACGGTCCGCACTGATCGGGAACCGGTGTCGATGGCTCAAGCACGGCGGTGGTGATCACCGAGCCCAGCACGAACCAACTCCCCCGACCAGGCAGCAGGATATTGCTGTTCTTGCCATACCACCCCAGCCCCGCCCGCCGGGCTGCCTCTCGATCCACCAGCGCGTTGTCGTCGGCCACCACCACGGCTTTGTGCCCGGCGTCCCGCAGCATGTCGGCTATCTGGCCCAGCGCATCTCGCAGCTTGGCGTAGTGGTCTTGCTGGGCGTAGGCGGCCACCCGGCCCACAGCCCGGTCGGGTGGCGGAGAAGCAGAGTTGCGGTAGCCGAGCGCGCCGACCACCAGGGATCGGGCCCCGCCTACCGTGCGGCTGGGGTCGGTGGAGCGGTCGGGGTTGCGGTAGGTGAAGGCCATGCCTCCGTGCAGACCTTGATCCCGCCGCTCAACCAACGTCGCTCGGGTGGACTCGAACGGCTCGGCCGGGGCTATCCCGACGGCGTCGAGCCCAGCGTCCAAGCCTGCGGTGATCACCTCATCGGCGCTGATGGCGCTCACCGGTCTCCAAATCCCGTCCAGCTATCGGGGTATTCCACCTCGAGGCCCATGATCTTCAGCAACTTGCGGGGGTGGACGAGGTTGGCCCCTCGGTCTCGGGCCCGCTCGCGGACCTCGCCGTCCTCGGAGACCACCACAAGCTGCCGCGACAGCGGATAGGAATCGCACTGGTTGATGATGTAGTCGTCGGCGGTCACCCCTGGCTGGGAAAAGCGGACGGTTACCCCGAGAGAGCGGGCGGTGGTGGAGATGTAGTCGTAGTCGGTCTCGGTGCCGTCGAATACCACCACGAATTTCGCCCCCGTGTACCGGGCGCTCAACTCCTCCATCTTTTGGAGAAACCGGTGCCGTTGCTCTTGTACGGGCAGTTTTTCCCAGTTCTTGAAGGTCACGTTGTAGCCGTCGACCAACACCACAACTTCAGGCACCTGTCGAAGCAGAAACTCCGCGGCTTCCGGGGTGTCGTTGAGCAACCCACCGGGCATCGGGACAGGCATGCGCTTGGTCAACGGGGGCGGCTCAGGCTTGGGCTCAGCCTCTGGGGGGAGCTCGAATCCGGCCGCCCGGGCCATGGCCACCTCGTCCTCGGCGGCGGCTAAGCGAGTCTTGAGGCTGCTGACCTCCTCGCCATGCTGCTCGCGGGAGTCCTTCAGCTGCTTGTTCAACCCGTCAACTTGGGCGACAGCGCTCCTGAGCTTCTCGTCGGTGCGGTTCTGCTTTCGCTGCGCCCGGGCTGAGTTGCTCTCGGCGGCATCGAGGGCGGCCTTTGCCTTATCCAATTCGGTGACCAGTCTCTGAGCCTCTTCTTCGGCCCGACGCACCTCGGTACGGGCCTGGGCAGCCTGAATCCGGGCCTCGTCCCGCTCTCGGCTGGCCTTGTCCCGCTGACTGTCAGCCTTCTTCTGGGCGGCCTCAGCCCGCTGGAGCCGCTGCACCAGCTCTTGGGTTCTCTGGGCATCAGCAGCCGCTTCCGATTTGCGCTGGGCTTCCGCCGCCAGCTCGGTGGACTCCTGCTGCCAGCCGTCTGGCCGGGTCAGCCAAAGCCAGCCGAACCGGCCCACCTCCTCTTCGGTGATGGCGTCAATCACCCGATCTCGGAACTCATCGTCGGACTCCACCACCTCGCGTACTTGGTCCATGGCCCGCTCGGTGAACTTCTTGAACATCAAGACCTTCTTCAATCGGGGGGGCGGGTCTATCGGGGGTTTCTCCTTCTGCCCATCCCGAGCGACCTCTACCGACTGCATGAGCACATCTCTCAGTTGTTCAGTCGTAGGACTATCTCCCGGTTTCATCGCTGCTCCTCGGCCGCGGCCGCATTCGAGGCGGCGACAAAGGCATCGAGAGCTTGGCCGGCCCAGCCGCTGTCTATGGACGTGGCGGCTGCTTCCAGCCCGTCTTCCAGCGAGCTGGACACCTCGGCTACCACCAGCGCGGCAGCGGAGTTGAGAACCACGATGTCTCGGTGGGCACCCGGCTGGCCGTCGAGCACCCGCCGCAGGCAATCGGCATTGACGGCTGCATCCCCGCCCACCAGGTCTTCCGCACTGGCCAGCGTCAAGGAGAGATCCGCGGGATCCACAGTGTGGCGATGCAGGTCTCCATCCCGCAACTCCCACACGTCGGTCGGCCCGGTGGTCGACAGCTCGTCCAATCCATCGTGGCCGTGCACGATCATGGCCCGCTCCGACCCGGTGGCGGCCAGAACCTCCAGCATGGTCTCGGCCATCGCCCGGTCGCTGACGCCCACTAACTGCCGCTTGACCCCGGCTGGGTTAGCTAGGGGGCCGAGAAAATTGAACACCGTGGCCACGGCCAGTTCGCGGCGGGCGGGCCCCGCGTGGCGCATGGCGGGGTGAAAGCGGGGGGCCATACAGAAGCCAAAACCAGCCTCGGTCACACACCGGGCTACACCTTCGGGACCGAGGTCGATGACCGCGCCCAACGCCTCCAGCACATCGGCAGAGCCACATTGAGAAGAGGCCGACCGATTGCCGTGCTTGCACACTCTGGCCCCCGCGCCCACGGCCACCAACGCCGCCGCGGTGGACACGTTGATGCTCCCGCTGTTGTCGCCGCCGGTGCCGCAAGTGTCGATGAGTCCAAGGTCTGCGACGTCCACGGGGACCGTCTCCGCAGCCACCCGCATAGCCGACAGGAGCCCTACCAGCTCCTTTGCGGTCTCACCCTTGGTCCGCAGGGCCATCACAAAACCACCGATCTGGGCTGGAGTGGCCTCGCCGTTCAATATCTCGGTCATGGCCGCGTTGGCAGCATCGGTCGTCAAGCTGCCTCCTCCGGTCAGTTGCCGGAATATCCCAGCCCATCCCCCGTATTGGCCCAGGCTCATCGTCATAGTGTGGACCATCGTCATCAGCCTGCCACAATCTCTTTCATGAACATCTGCGTCATTGACGTGGGCACCAGCAGCATCCGCTCGGCGGTGACCGACGGACACCGGGTGATCTGCTTCCGCCAAGAGCGCACCCCGCCCGACATGCCCGAGCCCGGGCTGGTGGAGTTCGACGCCAATGAGATGGCCGCGGTCATTCTCCAATCGGCCACTGAAGTGATCGACGAGGTGGGTGGTGTGGATGCCGTAGCCGTGACCAACCAACGGGGCACCGCAATGGTGTGGGACCGCAAGACCGGCGAGCCGGTGGGTCCGGCGCTGGGGTGGCAGGACCTTCGCACGGTGGGCGAGTGCCTGGCGTGGCAGGCCAAGGGCCTGGAGATGGTGCCCAACGAATCGGCCACCAAGCTGGTCTACCTGCTCGACCACCACGACCCCGATAGAAGTCGCGACCTGTGCTTTGGCACGGTAGACACCTGGACGGTGTGGTGCCTCTCGCAAGGCGCCCATCATGTGGTGGACCCCTCTAACGCGGCCATGAGCGGAATGCTGAGCGACGACGGGACTCACTGGTCAGACGAGATCGTCGACCGGCTCGGGGTTCCCCCCGCCTGCCTGCCCGAGATAGTGGACTCCACCGGAGTGGTGGGCGCGGCTACTGCCCTGCCGGGGTCGCCGCCAATTGCCGGGATCATCGGCGATCAGCAGTCATCGCTGATCGGACAGCGCTGCGTGCTTGAGGGACTGGCCAAGCTCACCTTCGGCACCGGCGCCTTCTTGGACGTGTGTACCGGCCCGGGGAGGCCCATTGCCGACAAGCGCAGCGACCGGGGGACGTTCCCCATCGTGGCCTGGCAGGAGGACGGGGCCATCGTATGGGGTGTGGAGGCCTTTATGATTGCCGCCGGGTCGAACATGAGTTGGCTGATCGACGATGTTGGCCTGCTGGCCGATGCCTCCGAGTCGACCGAGATGGCCGGCAGCGTGGACGACACCGGCGGCGTGGTTTATGTGCCGGCCTTGTACGGGCTGGGCACCCCCTACTGGGACTTTGGGGCCCGGGCCGCGCTGTTCGGCATCACCGGAGGTACCACCGCAGCCCACATCGTGCGGGCGGTGTTCGAGGGTGTGGCCCACCGGGCCGCTGATCTGCTCGAAGCGGCCGAGGCTGACAGCGGCTATCGATTCGAGCGGATCCGAGTGGACGGCGGGATGTCGCAGAATCCGGTGTTCAACCAGATTCTCGCCGATACCCTGGGCCGGACGGTGGAGTTGTGCCCGGTGCCGGAGGGTACGGCGCTAGGTGCGGCGGTACTGGCCGGGCGGGCCCTGGGCCAGTGGTCGAGCTGGCAGGAGGTGGCCGACTCCTGGACACCCCGGGCGGTGGTGGAGCCGCAGGGCGAGGTAGACCGCGGCCGCTGGCAAGAAGCGGTACAGCGGGCTACCCGCTGGTACCCCGAGCTCTCCGATATCGGCCTTTAGGCATCGGCCTCGAAAATCCTCTCGCCTTGCGATAAGAGAGGCTGACAGACTGGAGGAGACGGTGAGTCGGCTGGGTGGCCGCGGCGTCGAGGTCTTGGCCTCGGTGTCGAGGAAGGTCGGGACTCCGCAGGGCAACGGTGCTGGCTAACGGCCAGTCGGGGCGACTCGAAGGAAAGTGCCACAGAAAACAGACCGCCGATGGCCCGGATTTCCGGGTACAGGCAAGGGTGAAACGGTGCGGTAAGAGCGCACCAGGGGCCGGGGTGACTCGGCTCGCTCGGCAAACCCCACCGGGGGCAAGGCCAAGCAGGGGACATGGTGGCCCGCCGCCCCATCAGGGGCAGTCCCCGGGTAGGCCGCTTAGATGGATGGCCATCCACGGTCCGCCAGGACCCGGACAGAATCCCGCCTACAGGCCGACTCACCGTCCAGCATGTTGGAAGACCGTGGAAATCAGCGCCGTCGCGGCCGATCCCGGCCCATACGGGCCCTATCCAGCCGGCCCTGGACGGCGAACAGGCGCAGGCGATCCCGATCAGCCAAGCCGTAACGGCGAAACGCCCAGGCACCCACAGCCAGACCGATCAGCTCCAGCGTGATCAGCATGGCCACCGGCTTGAATTCGGGGAGGTCACCGCTGGCCACATCCACCCCGAACACCGGCCACCAAAACAGGTCGGTGCGCAGCCAAGCTCCATCCAACACCAAGTACAAAAACAGCCCGATGGGCAGCCCCAGCCAGCGGCGGCGGGCCAGCCGCCGACCCCGGGTGGCCAGCATCACCGCCACCAGTACCACCAGCGGCGCCAACAGGGTGTGCAGCGCCCACGGGCCCCCGGCCAGCAGCTCGACCATGGGCAGCACCGAGCCGAGCATCACCATGCGGTAGTCCAGCGCCGGGCTGTCGAACACCAAGGCCACCAGCACGAAGCTGAGGGCCAGAAACCAGAAGAACACCGGTTGACCGTATGGTCAGGTCCGCACCAGGATGCGGCCGCACTCCTCGCAGTGGCACAGCTCATCGGCGGGTGCGTGGCGGATGCGGTCGAGCTCCATGGCCGACAGCGCCAGATGGCAGCCCTCACAGGTGCCGTTGCGGAGTCGGGCCACTGCCACGCCGCCCATGCGAGACCGCAGGGCCTCGTAACTGGCCAAGGCCGCCTCGGGAATTTCAGCGGTCTCAGTTGAGCGGGCGGCGGTCTCCTGGTCGATCTCGGCCTGCACGGTGGCCTCGGCCTCGGCCAGCTGCTGTTGAGCGGAGACCACCTCGGCGTCGGCGGCCTCAAGGCTGGATCCCAGGGTCACCACGTCGGACTCGATTCCCTCGAGCGCCTCCATCAGTTCCAATGCGTCGCTCTCCATGTCCGAGCAGCGGGCCCGCAATCCGTCCACTTCTTCCTGGAGGGTCAGCAGCTCCCGGGTTCCGGTGACCTCTCCGGAATAGAGCCGGTCGTGCTCTCGCTTGGTCCGGCCTTCCAGGGCGGCCAACTCGTCCTCGTTCCGCTTGAGGTTCCGTTGAAGCTCCAGCTGCCTCATCTGCAAGGCCTCCCGCTGGTTCACGATCCTCTTGCAGTCTTGTTGTCGGGCGGCCAGGGCGGCCCGCTCGGGCAGTGTGTCGATGCGGTGGCGGAGTTGGTCGATCCGGGTATCGTGGTCCTGCACCGACAGCAGGCGTTGGAAATGATCGTCGCTCACGGTGCGATCTTAGGGGTCAAGCTTCGGGATCAGACACCGTGCCCGGATCAGGTCCGTCTACGGATTCAGGCCCGACGCCAGATTCGGGCTCGACGCCGTCGTCGGCCGGAAGATCTGTACCGGTCCCCTGCCCCACGCAGGTGTCGGCAACGCCGTCATCGTCGGAGTCCAGGGGGAACTGGCCCTCGAGACACTCCACCTCGATGGGAGAGGGCGTACCGCAGTAGAGCGGGATGGGATCCCCGCCCTCCACCGCGAACTCGCTGAAACCGCAGGGCTCGACACCCTCTGTTACCAACAAGTCCACGCACGCGTCGTGAGTCCCGTCGCCGTCGGTGTCCAGCGGCACGATGATCGGCACCACCACCGATGGGTCCTCAGGCAACAGCGGCGTGGCACACGGGACGCCCACGGTGAACACATCCTCCAGTTCAATCAGGTCGCTGATCCGGGGCTCTCGGGGGCAACCCGGGAAGTCCGCCACTTCTAGACCCTCGTGATAGCTGGCCATGAATCGGCCCCAGGCCACCGCCGGATAGGAGCTGCCGGTCACTTTGCGCATGGGAATGCGCTCGTTGGGGTTCCCCAGCCACACCGCGGTGGCCAGATGGGGGGTGAAGCCGACGAACCAGGCGTCGGCCGACTCCTCGGTGGTGCCGGTCTTGCCCGCCGCGACCTGCTGGGGCAGCTGGGCCCGGCGCCCGGTGCCGTTGACCATGTTGTTCTCCAAAACGTCGCTGGCCCAGCACGCCGAGCGTTCCGACACCACCCGCTGGCCCGACAGCTCATGGCGGTAAAGCACGTTGCCCTCCCGGTCGACAATCCGCTCGATGAAGTAGGGCTCGTAGCGGATGCCCCCCGTACCGATAACTCCGTAGGCCGACGCCATGTCTATGGGGTGAACCTCCTCTGAGCCCAGCGGCAACGACGCCACCGGCTCCAGTTCGGTGGTGATGCCCATCTTGGATGCGGTTTCGACAACCGGCTGAATCCCCGCCACCCGGCCCAGCCGCAGAAACGCGCAGTTGGAGGACACCCGGATCTGGTTGGTAATGGTGTCCACCCCTCCGGGCGAGCTGGCGAAATTGTTGGCCACATAGGGATCGGGCACGCCCCCGGGATTGGGGATCTGGCAGGGACCCCGGCCGCTGATCCGGTCGCCGGGCTGGTACCCCTGCTCGAACAGGGTCACCATCACGAAGGTCTTGAACGCCGACCCTGGCTGACGGGAGCCTTGGGTGGCCAGGTTGAACTCCTCCTCGTCTTGGGCGAATCCCGGTCCGCCCACCACCGCCCGCACCGCTCCGGTGTCGGGCTGGAGGGCGGCCAGGGCCATGGTGGCCTCGACCCCGCCGTGTTCGCCCTGGTTGTATTCGGCCAAGGTGGCGGCCACCGCGGCCTCGGCTTGTTGCTGTGAAACGGGATCGAAGGTGGTGTAGATGCTGAGGCCGCCGTTGAAGACCAGGTTGAAGCGATCTTCGGGGCTGCCGCCTAGATACCGGGGATCGTCCAAGAGCTGCTGTTTGACCTCCTCCACGAAGTAGCTCTTGGGAGGCAGCTCGATCTCGTTGACCTCCTTGGGCAGCGGCTGGAGGTGGTACGCGTCGGCCTGCTCCTCGGTGAGGTAGCCCAGCTCGGCCAGACGGTTCAGCACGATGCGCCGCTGGCGCAGGGCCCGCACCGGGTTGTTGATGGGCTCGTTGCTGCTGGGATTGCTGATGAGAGCGGCGAGAAGGGCCGCCTCCCCCCATCCCAGGTCAGCGGCGTCCAGCCCCCAGTACACCTCGGCCGCGGCCTGGACCCCGTAGGCGCCCTGGCCGAAATACACCGTGTTCAGATACAGGTTGAGAATATCGTCCTTCTCCATCTCCTGCTCCAGGCGCTTGGCCATCGCCATCTCCTGGAGCTTGCGCTCGGCCTCAACCTTGTTGCCCACCACCAGGTTCTTGATCAGCTGCTGGGTGATGGTGGAGCCACCCTGGGTGATGCCCCCAGCCCCCACATTCTCGAGACCGGCCCGGAACACCGCGCTGAGGTCGATGCCGGTGTGCAGGTAGAAGTTCTCGTCCTCGATGGCGATCACCGAGTGCTTCACCTCCTCGGAGATGTCGTCGAGGTCGACCAGCACTCGGTTCTCCACGTAGCTGAAGACATCTATGATCTGGCGGTTGGCGTCGTAGACGTACGACCGGATGGCAAGCTCGTCCAGGCTCACGTCCTCGGTCAGGTTCACCTCCACCGGGGTGGACTCCCAAGATTTCAGCACGTCGGCGGTCGGGGGCCAGACCACGAACAAGGTGGCGGCCAGGGCCAGTGCCAGCATGGGCATGAGCACGGCCAAACGGAACAGGTGGGACAGCCACCTCAACAAGTCCTTCACCAGACCCCTAGGTTTACCGGTCTCGCTACAAACATTGGACTCACGCGGTCCGCATGTGTACCCAGACCCCCAACGCTACCGGCTGTGGGGCGGGGGCAGGTGCGCGCTCAGTAGCTGCCGCCCAGCTTGGTGTGGTCCCAGCTGATGACCTTCTCGGCCTTTATCACCACCGCGGTGCGCTTCAAGGCCATGCTCTCAGCCGCCTTGGACAGCATCTCCCGGTCGATGTCGGGGTTGTTGCGGTCCATCACCTCCAAGGCATAGCGGTGGACCACCTCGGGATCGGTGTGCAGCTCGGCATGGCCGTTGATCGCCACCCCGCGGAGCTTGTCGTACTCCAGGCCGTCCTCCAGAAGAAGGGCGATGCGGCTGTCCCGCTCCAGGTTCTTGATCTTCTGCGACTTGGTGTAGGTCTCGAACACGATGTCGCCGTCGACCACCGCAAACCACAAGGTGCTCAGGTGGGGTGTCCCATCCTGGTTGATGGTGGCCACTTGGAGGCTCTTCTGCTCCTCGATGAAGACTTCGAGCTCTTCGGGGGTCAGGCGGATCTTGTCGCGTCTCTTAGCCATGCGCTCAGCTTCTCACACCACCTGGCGAGGCGGTCATTCGTCCAATAGTGCTCGGGAGCGGATCTTGGAGATGGGATGTTTCAGCCATGCCGGCTCCGGTTGGATGCGGAAATCGTCCAATGCGGCCGATTGACCATGGTCAGAAGATATTGGGCTCCGTCAGCCACCACCACCATCCCGCGATGGCGACCGCTCCCGCGACCAAGGAGACAATGAAGGCCCGCTTGGCCAGCTTGTACAGAAACACCAACGTGGCCAGCACGGCAACTACCACTGCCAAGACGGCGATTTGAGGGTTGGCGGTGGCGAGATCGATCAGTTCGGGAGGGATGTCGTCGCGCACGTTGGGCGGCACGCAGTCGAGGGCGCTCTCGGGGAGCTTGTCGATCACCCCGCCGCGTAGATCTTCCAGTAGCTCGGGATCGACGCAGTCCAGCCCATCGGGCAGCACCTCGGTCTGACCCAGCAGTTGCATCCTGCCATTCTCGCCCGCCGACGGGCTGATTCCGCGCACCCCTCCGGCAGCAGGCAAAGTATGGAGATGCAAGTCCAGCTGATGATCTCCGCCGACTGCCATGCCAGCGCTCTGCCCGACACCTACCGGCAGTACCTAGATCCCGGCTACGACGATGCCTACGGCCAGTGGCTGGGCGACACCGAGATGAAGAACAAGCGCAAGGCCGAGCACACCGGAGCCGCCATCTACAGCGACCAGGCTCTCGAGGAGTTCAGCGAAATCGAGGAAGTGGCCGCCGGCGGGGTCGACGGGGGCTGGGACTCAACCCGAAGGCTGCGGGAGCTCGAAGCCGACGGCACCGTGGCCGAGGTGTTGTATCCCGGCGCGGGCGGCCCGACCGTCACCCCCTTCGACGTGGGGTTGATGACCTACCAGTACGAACAAGACCCAGCCCTGTGGCTAGCCGGTTGCCGGGCCTACAACCGCTGGCTGGGCGATTTCTGCAATGACGCTCCCGGGCGCCGCGCCGGGGTGGGCCTGATCACCGTCGACGACATCGACACCACCGTGGGCGAGATTCAGCAGATGCGTGATTTGGGACTGTTCGGCGGCGTTCTGCTGTGCAGCGGCACGGGCGACAACCCCCTGTACAACCACCCCCGCTACGACCCGGTGTGGGCGGCCTGTGCTGATGAGGGCCTGCCGGTTCACACCCATTCGGGCTGGACCCCCAACTACGGCGACTTCACCGGCTCGCTGGGCATCTTCCTCACCGAGATCTCTTGGTACGCCCACCGCCCGTTCTGGCTGCTCATGTGGTCGGGGGCATTCGAGCGCCACCCCGGGCTGCGCATGGTGATGAACGAGCAGGGTGCCACTTGGGCTCCGGCGACGCTCGACGAACTGGACCATTTCTACGAGCTGCGGATGTTCGACCAGCTGCGCCGGGATCTGCCGCTCAAGCCCAGCGAGTACTTCCGCCGCCAGGTGTTCCTTGGCGCGGGGTTCACCGATGCCGACGAGGTCGGCGTCGTAGACCGACTCGGCGCCGACCATCTCATGTGGGGCTCCGACTATCCCCACATCGAGGGCACTTGGCCAAACTCCCAAGAGATGCTGAGCCAGCAGTTTGCCGGACGGTCCGACCAAGAGGTTGCCCGGCTAGTCGGGGGCAACGCCGCCGATCTCTACGGATTCGACCAAGACGCTCTCACCGAACTCAGCGCTGGCCTGGCCTAATCGGAGCCTGAAGGACTCAGCGCAAATCGGCGAGCTTGACCAGTTTGGGCTCGATGCGCTCCACCGATCCGGTGGGCAGGAAGAACCGCCAGAAGATGCTGCCGGAGGGGCGGCCCTCGGTGTCCAGCCAGTTGTACACGCCGGGGTCCTCATGGGCGATGACCATCTTGAAGGTGCCGTCGGCCTCCAGGGTGGTGTTGGCCCGATTGCGGCTGGTGGTGCGGTTGCCGTAGTCGTAGGTCTGGCCGGACGCGGTCCACAGGCACACGTTGCCGAACTTGCAATCCGGCCACCGTCCAGTCATCACCAGGGCCTCGTCGGGGGCGAGCACGTAACGGCCCAGGGTGTAGTAGGCGTCGAATGCCGCGAAGCCCATGGTGCCGGGCGGCTGTGGGTCGGGCAGAACGTTGGGCTCGCGGCTGACCCACGAGGGCATGGGATATGTGCCGGGAATGGGCTGCTGAAGAGTCTTGCCCAGCACATGGTTGGACACCCGGCCAATGGCCGCAGCCACCGTCTCGTCGGTCCACAGCGTGGCCGGACCCACCGGCGACAGGCACTCGATGGCCAGGGGAATGTGGAGGGACTCATCGGCTGCCGCGGGCTTGGGAACCTCGAAGTAGTGCCGGGTGGTGATCCGGCCCGATTCGGGGGGAAGGTCCAGCCAGTTCCGATCCCGGGGCTCGCCGCCGAGGAACACCTCGTAGTTACCGTCGGCGTCCACGTCGATGTCGTCATCGTTGAGCACCCCGCCGGTGCCGGTGGCATATCGCCCCTCGGATGTGCCCAGCTCCACGGTGAACGACGTGTAGACCGCTCCGGCCAGATTGCCGGTAATCCGATAGGCCAGGTCGCCTCTTACCGGGGCCTCGAAATACACCGCATCGGCGTTGTCGCCGGTGAACTTGCGGGTGGGCGACACGATGCGGCGCCAAACCGGCCGTTCCGGGTCGAATTCGGCGTGGGCGAACAGCGCCGACTGGAGGATGTGCAGCACCAGCCGATGGCTGTCGGCAATGTTCTGTTCACCGGACACCCCCCACTCCTCGCCGCAGAACCGTTCGCTCACCTGCCCCAGAGCGTCAACCATGTCGGCCCACGCGGCTTGGGTCTTGGTCTGATCTGCCATAACGATCTCCCCCTTGGTTTTCGCCGGGACGATATCGCAGCAGCCTCAACCCGCCACCATCCACCAAACCGTCACCCTCCGTAGATATGGTCGCACCGTGAGTTCAGCCCTCGTGGACACGGCATTTGACGCCGATTCGGCCTCGGCCTCCCTGGCGCCGCCCCAGCTTCCGATCCGCGTGATCCGCAGCCCGAGGCGCCGCAAGACGGCTGCGGCCAAGGTCCAGCCCGACTGCATTGAGGTTCGGGTTCCCGCGGGAATGACTCCCGACGCCGAGGCTGAGATGGTGGCCAGCCTGGTCACCCGCCTCGAGCGCAAGCGAGCCGCCGAGGCTGGCGGGGTCAACTTGGCCGAGCGGGCCATGAAGCTGGCCCGCCGCTACGGACTGCCCCATCCGGAGTCGGTCACCTGGGCCGAGCAGAACGACCGCTGGGCGTCATGCACCTCTTCCCGAGGCACCATCCGTATCTCCACCCGGCTGGCCCGAGTGCCCTCCTGGGTGCTCGACGCGGTCATCGTCCACGAACTGGCCCATCTCTCCGTGCCCAACCACAGCCCCGCCTTCTGGGAACTGGCCAACCGCTACCCCCGCCAAGAGCGAGCCTCGGGCTTCTTGGAAGCCATGTCGGCCGGCCACTCCGACCCCTGCCACACCGTCTGAACCCCTCGGAAATCTCGATCGCCGCTGGCTGTGACCCTACGCCCTGATCGCGTCCCGTTGGCGGGAGTGGGGCAGACTGAGGTCTGATGGGCGAGCGGATCTTCTATGCGGCCAGCGTGCATGACGAGGCCGAGATCGAAGCAGTGGTGGAGGTGCTGCGGGGCACCCCAGCTGGCACCCGCAGCGACCTGACCGTCACCAGCTTCGCCTCCTCTCACATCATCACCTGCGCGGGCAACGGTGGTATGGTGCTGCTCGACGACGAGGATCTGCGAGATCGAGGTCTGCTGCTGCGCCGTTGGGGGCGACGCTCCGAGCTGCACTTCTACGGCTCCAAGCGCCGGGACCGGAACTTCTGGGAAGACCTCGACGGCATCCATTACGACAACCAGTTCATATTCGACGAGCTGGCCTGGAACTTCGAGCCCTCCGAGATCGGTGCCGCCTTCGGTCGCCAGCAACTCGACAAGGTGCCGGCCAACTTCGCCCGGCGCACCCGCAGCTTCGACCTGTACACCGATTTCTTCTCCGCCCACGCAGACCGCTTCCGCCTCCCCCGCCAGACCGAGGGGCTGGACACCGCCTGGCTGTGCTACCCGCTCACCATCGCCCACGACGCCGGCTTCGTGCGGGCCGACCTGCAAGCCCACCTGGACGGCAACGGGGTGGACACCCGCACGGTGTGGACCGGCAACGCCACCCGCCAGCCGTTCTTGTCCGGAGTTGACTTCCGCCAACCCCCCGGCAGGCTGCCCAATGCCGATGCCATCATGGAACGAGGCGTAGTACTGCCCATGAACCATTCCCTGGATGACGACGACATCGGCTACGTGATCAGCCTGATAGAAACTTTCTTGACCACTACCTGAACCCCACCATCAAGGAGAACCCCATGCGCGGCGCCGTTTTGCACACCAGCCCTGGCGAACTTGCCGTTGAGAATCTCACTGTCGACAAGCCCAACCCCAACGAGGTGCTCATCAGCACTACCCACGCGGGGCTGTGCCACTCCGACCTGCACTTCATGGACGGTCATTGGCCGGTGGCAGAGTCGATGGTGATGGGCCACGAGTCGGCCGGAGTGGTGGCCGCAGTGGGCGAGGACGTGACTTATGTGAAGCCCGGCGACCACGTCATCACCTGCGTGTCGATGTGGTGCGGGGTGTGCCGGACCTGCCTTCAGGGCAAGCCCTACCTGTGTCTCGACGCCGACTCCATGCGCTCGGGCCGCCCAAACCCCTCGCTGCGGTTCGACGACGGCCGGGGCTGTGCTGCCTTTGCCGGGTTGGGCTCGTTCGCCGAAGAGCTCCTGGTGCATGAGCGGGCGGTGGCCAAAATCCGCGACGACATGCCATTGGACCGGGCCGCGCTTATCGGCTGCGGGGTTACCACCGGGCTGGGCGCGGTCATGCGCACCGCGGCGGTTCCCGCTGGTTCGAGTGTGGTGGTGATCGGCTGCGGGGGCATCGGGCTGTCGGCCGTGCAGGGGGCCCGCATTGTGGGGGCCACGCCGATCATCGCGGTGGATCTGGTGGCCTCCAAGCTGGAGATGGCCCGCACCCTGGGCGCCACCCACACTGTGAACGCATCGGAGACCGATCCGGTGGCCGCGGTCCACGAGATCACCGGGGGCGGCGCCGACTACTCGTTCGAGGCCATCGGCCTGTCGGCTACCGCCGAGCAAGCCTGGGCCATGATCGGCATCGGCGGAACGGCCACGGTCATCGGGATGCTGCCCATGACCAGCCAGGTGACCATCCCCGGCGGGGAAATCATCTTGAGCGAGAAAAAGCTCCAGGGGTCGCTGATGGGCGGCAACCGCTTCCGCCTGGACATGCCCAAGTTCATCGACCTCTACCTGGACGGGCGGCTCAAGCTAGACGAGATGGTGTCGGCCACCATCGATATCACTGAGGTAAACGACGGCTACGCCGCCATGAAGGCGGGCGAGACCCTGCGCTCGGTGATCGCCTTCTGAGCAACCTCTCCCCTGCTGCAACATTGAGAAGGAGCACCACAATGGGACAACTGGACGACCGGGTGGCGGTGGTCACCGGCGGAGGCGACGGCATCGGACACGGCATCTGCCGACGGTTCGCGGCCGAAGGGGCCACGCTGTTGGTCACCGACATCGACAATGCGGCTGCCGAGCGGGTGGCTGGCGAACTGCGCGACGAGTTCAATGTCGACGCCCGTCCGATGCGGGTGGACGTGGCCGACAAGGACGAGGTGCTGGCCATGGTGGACGCTGCGGTCGACCAGTGGGGCCGTCTGGACGTGCTCATCAACAACGCCTGGGGCGGAGGGGAGCTGTGCCGGGTGGAGGTCAAGACCGACCAGCTCATGAACGACGCCATGCACGTGGGGCTGTACGGCCCGCTGTGGGCCATGCAGGCCGCCTTTCGGGTCATGCGGGATCAGCAGTACGGCCGGATCGTGAACCTGTGCTCGCTCAACGGGGTGAATGCCCACATGGGCACGCTGGAGTACAACTGCGCCAAAGAGGCGTTGCGGACATTGAGCCGCACCGCGGCTCGAGAGTGGGCCCCGTACGGCATCGTGGTGAACGTGATCTGCCCAGGCGCCAAGACCGCGTCGGCCCGCCGGGTGGAGCAGATGATGCCCGATCTCATCCGCAACGCCGAGGCGGCCAACCCCATGGGCCGCATGGGTGACCCCGAGGGTGACATCGCCCCGGTGGCCTTGTTCTTGTCTTCGGAAGATGCCCAATACGTCACCGGCAACACGCTGTATGTGGACGGCGGCAGCCACATCAACGGCGCCAACTGGGCTCCCGACATGCCCGAGACTGAGTAACGCCGACGCCGCAAGCGTCGGACCGAAGGACCGAAGTGAACAAGGACATATCAATGGCTGGCAAGGTGGCCATTGTCACCGGGGCGGGGCCGGGGGTGGGTCGGGCTAGTGCGCTGGCCATGGCTGCCGACGGGGCCGACATCGCTCTTGCGGCCCGCCGCGCGGAACCACTTCAGGCGCTGGCCGCTGAGATTGCCGACGCCACCGGGCGGCGGGTGATCGCGGTGCCCACTGACATTTCCGACCTCGCATCGGCCGCGGCGCTGGCCGACACCACGGCCGAGGAGTTGGGCCGGGTGGATGCGGTGGTGAACGTGGCCACCGCCGGTGGTGCCCGCTCTGCCGTGGCCGACATCGACTGGGGCGAATACCGGTATTCCTTCGAGATCAATGTGCTCGGAACCTTGGAGGTGAGCCGCCGGGCCGCCGAGCACATGAAGGCCGCCGGCGGCGGTTCGATCGTGCAGATCAGCACTCTCAGTACCCACTCAGTGCCCGAGAAGATGGCCATCTACACCTCCACCAAATCGGCCATGCACACTGCATCTATGGTGATGGCCCGCGAGCTGGGGCCCCACAACATCCGGGTGAACATCGTGACTCCGGGCTACATCACCGGCGACAACCTAAACCGGCTGTGGGGCAACATCGCCGAGCAAACCGGCAAGAGCGCCCAACAGGTTTCCGACCGGGCGGCCCGAGCCGCGGCCCTCAATCGCCACGTCGACCCCGAAGACATCGCTGAGGCCGTGCTGTTTCTGGCCTCCGAGCGGGGCCGAGGGGTGACCGGCCAGGAGATCAGGGTGGACGCCGGTCAGGTGATCGGTTGAGCCAGCCGGCCTAGGCCTGTCCGTTGGACAACACGTCGGCCATGGTGTCGAACAGGATGCCGATCTCGTGGTCGGTGATCACCAAGGGCGGACAGATGGCCAGCCCGGTGCCCACCGGCCGCAGCACAACCCCGGCCTCCAGCAGCCGCATCCGGGCGGCTGCGGCGTCGTAGCCCAGCTCAGCGGCGTACACCGCCCCGGTCCCCCGGTAGCTCTGGATGATCCCGTCGGCCTGAAGGGCGGCGAGACCCTCGGTGAGCTTCTCGGCCAGGTGCGGCACCCTCGCCACGAGCTGTTCTTTCTCCATCAGAGCCAGGTTGGCCACCCCAGCAGCCATACCGGTGGGGTGCCCGGCGTAGGTGTAGCCGGTGCGCAGGGTATATCCGGGCTGCTCCAACACATCGCACACCGCTCGGCTGGCAATGACACCGCCCACCGGCTGGTAGCCGGAGGTGACCCCTTTGGCAAACGTCATCAGGTCGGGCATCACGCCGTAGTGCTGGGCCCCGAACCACGAGCCGGTGCGGCCGAATCCGCATATCACCTCGTCGAGGATCAGCAGAGCTCCGTGCTGGTCGCACAGCCGCCGCAGTCCCTCCAGGTAGCCGTCGGACGGCGGATATACGCCTCCGGCGCCCTGCACCGGCTCGGTGATGACGGCTGCCACCCGGCCCTCGTTGGCGGCCATGGTGGTGCTCACCGCCTCAATGTCGTCGCGGGGCACCTCGATGAAGTGGGGGACCAAATCGCCCCACCCTTCCCGGTTGCCGGCGATGCCCTGGGCGGAGGTACCTCCGAAGTTCGTGCCGTGGTAGGCGTCGGTGCGCCGGATGATCACTTGGCGATCGGTATCGCCCTGGAGCTGGTGTACCGCCCGGGCGATCTTCAGCGCGGAGTCCACCGCCTCCGACCCCGAGCCGCAAAAGAACACCCGTCCATCGGGATGCGGCGACCGCTCGACCACCATCGAGGCCAGCTCTTCAGCGGGTTCGTTGGTGAACGGTGCAAACGTCTGATAGGCGTCCAACAGCCGCATCTGATCGGCCACCGCGTCGATGATCTCGGCCCGGCCGTGACCCACCTGGCAGTACCACAGGCTGGCCAGAGCATCCAGGTATCGCTTCCCCTGGTCATCCCAGAGCGTGCAGCCCTCAGCCCGCACGATGGTGATGAAGTCTTCGGCCGCGGGTGGAGCGAACCCATGCAAGAACTTCGTAGGCACCGTCGAATTCTACCCACCGTCAATTCACTAACCGACCACTGGGAATGAGATAGTCAGGGCCTATGAAGCTGGGAATCGGGGTGGACATCTGGAACCAGGCCAGGCTGGATACTGCGCTAGCCCAAGAGCAGTTGGCCAGAGTGCAGCTGGCCGAGCGACTGGGGTACGACTCGGTGTGGTCGGCGGAGATCTACGGCATCGACGCCATCACCCCGCTGGCCTGGATCGCGGCCCACACCCGCCACATCCGGCTGGGCACCGCGGTGTGCCAGGTGGCGGCCCGGCCGGCGGTGACCGCCGCCATGCAGTTCGGCACGCTAGAGGCCCTGGCCGGGGAGGGGCGGGCCATCTGCGGTTTGGGACTGTCGGGCCCTCAGATCGTGGAGGGGTGGTACGGCCAGCCGTGGGGCAAGCCCAATGCTCTGCTGCGCGACTACGTGTCCATCATCAAGAAGGTGTTCGCCCGCCAGGGGCCGTTGGCCCACGATGGATCGCAGATCAGCCTGCCCTATGCCGGCGAGGGATCGCTGGGGGTTGGCAAGCCGCTGAAGTCGATCTTGCACATGAATCCCGAGATCCCCGTATTTCTGGCCACCGGTGGGCCGGCCAACACCGCTCTGATGGCCGAGTTGGCCGACGGGTGGCTGCCGCTGGGCTACACCCCGGGCAGCGCCCACCTCTACACCGAGGCCATCCAGAAGGGACTTGACCGGGCCGGACGCACCTGGGATGACATCGAGATCCAGGCCGGGGCCCGGGTGTCGATCACCGACGACGTGCAAGGGGCCATCGACGAGGCCAAGCCTCAGTTCGCCTTCCTGGTGGGGGGCTATGGCACCCGGGAGTACAACTTCCACCGCGACGCCATGATGCGGCGGGGATTCGGCGAGGCCGCCGAGCGCATCCAGGAGCTGTTCATGGCCGAGCGCCGGGAAGAGGCGGTGGCCGCGGTGCCCGATGAGTACATCGACGATGGGGCGCTGATCGGCTCCCGCCAACGCATCAAGGAGCGCTTTGGCCGCTGGTGCGACACCAAGGCCACCGGCCTGACCATCCGGGCCAACACCGACGAGGAACTGGCCTACATCGCTGAGCTGGCCGAGGCCAGGCCTCGGACCGACTAGGACTACTTCGCCTTGAGTTTGGCCGGGATAGGCAGATGCGACATGCCGCCGGGCAGCGGCGGATAGGTCGCCCCATCGATCACTGACATCTCCCCCACCCGGTCGCACAGCACATTGACCGCGCACGATGCCTCGATCCGGGCCAGGGTGGCACCTGGGCAGATGTGGGGGCCGCCGCCGAACCCCAAATGGTCGCGGGGGTCGTCTCGGTCCAATCGGAACACGTCGGGATCGTCGTACACCGTCTCGTCCCGGTTGGCCGAGCCAATGCCTACCTCCATCCAGTCGCCAGCCTGCATCTCGACCCCATCGAGCTCAACCTTATGGGTGCAACGGCGGGTGGTGGCCTGCACCGGAGCATCATGACGCAGTGACTCCTCCACCAGCGGAGCCACAAGATCTCTATCAGCCGACACCCGCTCGAACAGCTCCCTGTCTCGCAGCAACCGGTGGGCCAAATGCACCAGCAGCGCCCTGGTGGTGTGGACCCCGGCCATCACCATGAACTGGAGCTGCGTGACGATCTCGGTGTCGCTCAGCGGCACCCCGTCGATCTCGGCGTTCATCAATCCGATGATCACGTCGTGGGGCTGGTCTTTCCCCGCGGTTGCCGATATCCGGCGCTCGGCCAGCGCCTCTCGGAAGTAGTCGAGGATCGGCGGCCCGGTCGGCTTGATCCCCGGCGTGCCTGGGCGCTGCATCAGCGTGCCGTCGAACGACCAGCCCATGAACTTCTCCCCTGCCTCGGAGGGCAGCCCCATCAGGTCGGCCAGGGTGGCGCTGGGGATGGGCATGGCATAACCGGCGTGCAGGTCGCCCTCACCGGCGGCCAGCATCGGGTCGAGCAGGCGGTGGCAGGTTCCGGTGACGAATTCCTCGGTGTTGCGCAACCGGTGGGGGGCGAAGTTGGAGTTGTACAGCCGGCGGATGCGGCCGTGCCGGGGCTCGGGAATCTCGCTCAGAAAGAGCTCCTCGGGCGGAACCACCTCGGTGCCGGGCAGTCCCGCCATCGGGGCCAAGTCGGCCACAAAGGTCTCCACCTCCTTGAGGGCGGTATCGATGTGGCGTCGGGTCGAGAGATACCAGCCGCCCTTGGGCAATGGGCAGATGGGCTGCTCGTCGCGGATGCGGGCCAGCGTGTGAAAGGGGACTCCATCGATCTCATGGGCAGGGTCGCGGGCGTCGAACTCCATGGGGGCACGGTAGTGCAACCGGCATAGTCTCGGGCCATGTCTCATCCCCCCTACCTGTGCACAGGGACGCTGGGGCGAGTGCCATGGGATGAGAAGGCTCGGGCCGCGTCGGCCGCCGGCTTTGCCCGCCTGTCGATCTACGGGTGGGAGCACCGCAAGCTGCATGAGCGGGGATGGGACGACGCGGCCATCGTGAGCCTGTTGCACGAATTGAACCTTCGGGTCGCCGAGTACGACGGGGTGGTGATGACCATGCAGACCCCCGAGGGCGCTAAGGAAGCGGTTGCTGCGGCCGCCGCTCTGGGCGCTCGGTCTATCACCGTGTTGGAACACTCCGACTGGCAGCCAGGCGAACACCTGGACCAGGCCGCGGCCACACTGGCCGAGATCGCCGACCAAGCCGCTGGACACGGCATTTTGGCCCTGATCGAGCCGTTCGCCTGGTCGCCGCTGGACGACCATCGGGTGGCCGCTGAGATTGTCGGGCGGGCCGATCGGCCCAACGCTGGGTTGCTGATGGACATGTGGCATCTGTGGCGAGGACCGGAGCGGGGCCAGTTGGATACCTCAATCGACCCGGCCATGATCAAGGCCATCCAAGTCGGCGACACCGGCCCGGATCCTGTGAGCCAGCCACCCCCCGAAGAGATCGCCTACGAGTGCATCCATCACCGCCTGATGCCCGGCGAGGGCCACGGAAACATCGCCGACCTGTTGGCTGATCTGGTCGGCCGCGGCGTCGACGCCCCCCTTGCCATCGAGGTTTTTTCCGACGAGTTGAACGCCCTTGATCCCGAAGCAGTTGCCCACAAGTCGATGGCCTGCTTCAAGAAATTGAACGCTAGATTGGCCCTGTGAGCACTGACGCCATTCCCCAAGAAGTCGACGACGCCATCGACGCCCTTTTGGCCGAGCACGATCCGACCACCATGTCGGTGGAGGAGTTCCGCGGCTATCAGTACGACGCTGGGCTGGCCTGGGTCCATTTCCCAGTGGGATTTGGAGGCCTTGAACTCGCCCCCCGCTACCAACGCCACATCGAGGCGCGGCTGCGCGACGCGGAAGCCGGACCGGCCGATCCCGGCGCCTTTTTCTTCACCTTGGCCGGTCCCACCGTGGTGACGCACGGAACCGATGAGCAAAAGCGGAGGTTCTTGCGACCCATGTTCACCGGCGAAGAGCGCTGGTGCCAGCTGTTCTCCGAGCCGGGCGCAGGCAGCGACTTCGCCGGCCTGGCAACCCGAGCGGTCCGAGACGGCGACATCTGGACGGTAGACGGCCAGAAGGTGTGGAACACCCTCGCCCACCTGGCCGACCGGGGCATGTTGGTGACCCGCAGCGATCCCGACGCGCCCAAGCACAAGGGCATGACCTACTTCGCGCTGGACATGCACGCTGAAGGGGTAGAGGTCCGCCCGCTGCGCCAGATCACCGGCGAGGCCGAGTTCAACGAGGTCTATATGACCAGCGTTCGGGTGCCCGATTCCGACCGTATCGGCGACGAGGGCGAGGGCTGGAGGGTGTCGCTCACCACGCTGATGAACGAGCGCACGGTGATCGGGGGTGGGAACTCGCCCAAGCGGGGCTCGGGCAGCATCGCAGAACTGGTGCAGGTGTGGTCGGAGCTGCCCGATGAGCAGCGCACTTCGACACGATTGGACCGGGTAATGAAGCTGTGGAGCCAAGCGGAGACCCTGCGGCTTACCAACATGCGGGCCTCTCAGAACCGCCGGGCCGGCAACCCCGGCCCCGAGGGCTCTGTGGCCAAGGCCATCCACGCCGAGCTGAACAAGGACATCTTCGAGGAATGCGTGAACCTCCAGGGACCGGCTGGCTCAGTGGAGTTCGACTACACCTTCCGTCGGCCCGACATCGTGTCGGAAACCGGGGCCGAGAACGGGATCGGCCACGCCTTCCTCCGGTCCCGGGCCAACTCCATCGAGGGCGGCACCACCGAGATCATGCGCAACATCCTGGGCGAGCAGATTCTCGGCCTCCCCGGCGAGCCCCGGGTGGACAAGGCCATCCCCTGGAACGAGGTCCCCCGGAACTAACTCGCTGCCCGGGCGCCTGAATCCAATCAGACGCCGGCTCCGATTCGGCGGCGGTTGAGCCAGTCGATAACCGTTTTGGCCACAGGCGGACGTCTACGCCGAGGCCACATGGCTCGCAGCGCGGCGGTTGAGCCAGTCGATCACCGTTTTGGCCACCGCTTCGGGCTGCTCGGGCAAAAGGGCGTGGCCGGCGTTGGGGATGGCCACCACCTCAACCCGGTCGCCGACGGCTTCGACGAGAGCGTCGGCGTTGGCCGGCACGGCTAGCCGGTCGTCCGCGGGCTGCACCGCCAGCATGGGAGCGAGGCCTCCCGCCCACCAGTCGCCCACCGGGGTCGACACGGTGGCCTGCTCTTGAGCTCGGGCCAGTTTTCCGAACCAGCCGTCGACCCACACGCTGGCGTCGTTGCCCGGCGCGAAAAACGCTCGCCCTACCGCATCGAGGCGGACATCGGGAGGATTGCGGGGGTCGAAGATCGTCCGCATGGCCACGGCCATCTCGTCGGTGACCGGGATGAACCCGCCGCAGGCCAACAGCACCAGGCTCTCCACCAGCTCGGGGTGGTTGGTGGCGGTCATGCGGGCGATCCGATTGCCGTAGGCGTGCCCCACAATCACCGCGGGTCCCCCTCCGAGCTCGGCGACCACCGCGGCCACATCGTCGGCCAGCGTGGCCAGGGTCTCCTCTCGGTCGGGCACCGCGCTGGTCCCGAGGCCACGAGGCTCAGGGCAGGCCACCCGGTAGCCGGCGGCAGCCACATCGGCGGCCAACCGGTCGAAATCGGCCGCCCCCCGGCCCATCGACGGCAGCATCACCACCAGTGGCCCCTCACCTTGGACATGCACTTCGATCGGTCCGAATTCGGTGGGCACCATCACAATCCGGGACTGTAATCCAGAGGCAATGAGGTCGAGCAGGCCAGCACATGTGACTGGCCTCTGATATCGCCGGTTAGCCTGTCGGCCAAGTGTCAGTCGCCGATTCCGCTGCTCCGCTGCTGTCCGTCGAGGGCGTGTACAAGTCGTTCGGCGCCACCAAGGTGCTGATCGACTTCAATCTGACGCTGCATGCCGGGGAGATGCTGTCTCTACTGGGGCCGAGCGGATGCGGAAAGACCACCCTGTTGCGGCTCATCGCCGGTTTGGAGCAAGCCGACAAGGGCAAGGTGGTATTGGACGGGAACCCTGTGGACGGCCACCGCTCCTGGGTCCGGCCTGAGGACCGCCAGGTGGGCATGGTGTTCCAAGACTGGGCGCTGTTCCCCCACCTAGATGTGGCCGGAAACGTGGGCTATGGGGTCCCCCGACGTCAGCGAATCGCAGAGGTGGCCAAAACGCTGGAGTTGGTGAACTTGCCGGGAATGCAGGAACGCACCCCCGACACCCTCTCGGGCGGCCAGCAGCAGCGGGTGGCGCTGGCCCGGGCCATCGCCCCCAAGCCCAAAGTGCTCTTGCTGGACGAGCCCTTCTCCAACCTGGACGCCGCTCTGCGGCGCGAGGTTCGCTCCGAGGTGCGCGAGCTGCTGCGCGATGCCGACATGACCGCGGTGTTCGTGACCCACGATCGAGAAGAGGCGTTGGTGCTGGGCGATCAGGTGGCGGTGATGGACGCGGGCCGCATCGTGCAGACCGGGTCGCCCTCTGAGGTCTACCATCACCCGGCCACACCCTGGGTGGCGGCGTTCGTGGGCGCGGTGTCGATGTACCCCGCGGAGGCTGCGGGCTCCACAGCCGAGACCGATTTCGGGCCTGTTCCCCTCCTCGAACCTCGTCAGGGCCCGGTTGAAGTGGCGGTGAGGCCCGAGGACGTGGACTTGCGCGCCGTCGAGGGCGAGGTTGCCGCCCACACCGTGGAGAACTTCGAGTTCCAGGGTGCTGATGCCGTGGTTACCGTGGCCAACCCCGACGGAATCCGTCTCCACGTACGAGTCAGCGGCACGCAGAGCTTCTCCCCCGGCGACCGGGTCGCCCCCTCCTACATCGGTCCGCCTGCGGTAGCTTTCGACCGCGGCTGATCCCGACCATCAATCGACGACAGCAAACTCCAGCCCGCTTCGCAATAGATGTAAAGCAAGCTTTACCCTCTTGGACTCCTGTGGATAAAGTCGCTCTTTGTGCGGTCGCCGACAATCCACTCCCCGGCACTGCTGAAGGTGCTCGCCATCGTGGTAACCGTGGGATTCGCCTTTCCCGCCGGCTACTTGGTGTGGCGCAACTTCACTTTCCACAGCGATCCGCTGGGCGTGCTGTTCTCCCAGCGCACCCAGGGGCCATTGTTGCGCACACTGCGACTGGCCGTGCTGGTCTCGGCCTCCACCGCGGTGTTCGGCACCGCTCTGGCCTGGCTGACCACCCGGTGCGACGTCCCGCTCAAGCGCATGTGGCAGGCGCTGCTGCCCCTTCCGCTGGTGTTCCCCACGTTCATCGGCGCCGCGGCCTTGATCCGGACCCTCAACCCCGGCGGACTGCTGGCCGACTGGCTGGACAACCTGGGCCTGGTGTGGGACGTGGAGATACGGGGCCTATTCGGCGCGTGGCTGGCGCTCACGCTGTTCACCTATCCCTATGTGTACCTGCCCGTGGCCGCCCGGCTGCGGCGCCTGCCCGGGTCGGCCGAGGAGACCGCTCGTCTGCTGGGCGACAGCCCGCTAACCGTCATCCGCAGAGTGGTCTTGCCCCAAGCGGCGAC
The DNA here is from genome assembly GCA_026708015.1 of bacterium. NCBI lineage: Bacteria > bacterium. The sequence goes on along the minus strand of JAPOVT010000030.1, from coordinate 22,202 downwards.
TGCCATCAGCGCCGGCACCCTGCTGGTGTTCCTCTACGCCATCAGCGACTTCGGCGCGGTGCAGCTCATGCGTTACGACACGCTGAGCCGGGCCATCTACACCACTCGGCTGAACAATCAACCAGTGTCGATGGCCCTCAGCGTGATCCTGCTGGTGCTGGCTGCGGTGGTGGTGCTGGTTGAGCGGGGCGCAACACGGCGATATGAGCACGCCGCACCAGTGCGATCGCGGAGCCCGGTTGTCTATCGGCTGGGCCGCGCCAAACCGATTGCGGTGGCGTTTCTGATCGGATCGGTGGCGATAGCCCTGTTGGGGCCGATCGCATCGCTGGCCGACTGGACCATCGATGGCATCAGGCTGGAGGCCTCCGGCGGACGAGACCTTCTCGTGGAATGGGATGACGTGTGGGCGCCCACCTGGCACACCGCCTACGGGAGCCTTCTGGCCGCGGTGGTCTCGGTGGCTCTGGTGCTTCCCGCCGCCTACCTCGTCGTCCGCCACCGATCCCGGATCGGCACGGTTGCCAACGCCGTGATCGTGTCGGCATTCGCACTTCCCGGAATCCTCATCGGACTGGCGCTGCTGTTCTGGACCCTGAAGACCGACATCGGCAGCCACCTCCGCAACACCCTGGTGTTACTGGTGTTCGCCTACATGGTGCGCTTCGGCGGCCAAACCATGCGCACCTCCCAGGTTGCGGTGGCTGCGGTGTCTTCTCGGCTGACCGACGCGGCCCGCACCCTGGGAGCCCGATGGTTGCGCCGCTTCCGGTCGCTGGAGCTGCCGCTCATAGCCCCGGGGCTGTTAGCCGGGGGCGGGCTGGTGATGCTTTCGGTGATGAAAGAACTGCCCATCACCCTGCTCATCGCCCCGTTCGACTTCCCCACCCTCACCACCAAGGCGTTCAACAGCATCGAAGAGGCCTTCGTGGCCGAGGCTGGCATCTGGTCGGGTGTGCTCGTGGTGCTGTCGGGGGTGCTCACCTGGCTCTTCATCGTCCGCCGGGCAGATCACTTCGACTAGCGTCGGATAGGCTGCCCCTTCGGCCCTTCGAGCAGCCCGTGCTGTTCACCGACGACCTGCGGAAATTCGGCCGCCAGTTCCGCTAGATCACTTGAGCGCTGCGACGGTCCACCGTTCGATGGTTCATCTCGATGATCTCGGTCACATAGCCCAAATCGAGTTTGCTGAGATCCCATTCAGAGCAGAAGCCATGCCGGAGTAGTTCCAGATACAACAGGCTGGGGCTGGTATCGGCGTGCTCGGCAAGGTGTCGTTGGACGATCGGCTCAACGACTGATGCAGGAGGGTCGACCAGATCCACCGACGTTCTTTTAGCAGCGCGCATAGTGAGCATGAGGTCGAGCGTGGCTGTGTTCTCGAAGCCGGACGCAAGGCCCTTCACTGATCGTTGCCCCTTGTCCAGCACGGCAATAAGCTCCGGAACCACCTCTAGGCCGGAAGTTGCAATCGAGCGCTGAAGAAGTTGCCACACCTTTCCTGAGCTGTTGCCAAACAGCAGGGTGATGAAGCCTCCTGGCTTGACGACTCGAAGGCACTCTCGAAGTGCATCCGTCATCATTCGTTCGTAGCGATCAACCGTTCTGAGTTCACCCGTATCGACCCGGTCGATGACTGCCTCTTCGCGTGGGTCGGTGAACTCCGACAACCAGGCCTCCTGAAAGAGGTTCATGTCCGAGTAAAAGATGTTGGCCCCAAAAGGAGGGTCGGTAAACACGTAGTCGACTGAATGATCATCGAGGGGCAAGCTATCTGCGCTCGCAAGGAGATAAGTGACACCGGGATCGTCGTCGCAAGACCATTTGAATCGCGCTCGCCGTTCGTCACTGATCCACAGGTCGGATCGGATCGCTGCTTCCACTTTGCGGCTGAAGAGATCGAAGACGTTCCACTCGTAGAACACTGGAGCAACGTAATAGTTGGCGTTCGCCGCATTGAGCGGACGCTGACGAGACCACTGATACCGTTTGCTCGCCCTGGTCAGGATGGCCGTGAATGCGAACCGCAGCTTGTCGCGCAGGGGCTCTTCACTCACCTCGTCTATGGCGGCATGTATTGCAGCAAGAGCACAGAGATTGCGATATGAGTAAAAGGACGCTACAGAAGTTAGGCCGTGCCGACCGAGTGCTGAAGCGACATACATTTGCCGGAATTCCTCGATTGCCACATCGGGCCACCTCAGTCCCGCCGAATCAGGCTCCTGGAGCGGAGTCCGATGAGGTTGCTCAATCTGGGTGCGAGAACAGCTACAACTGATCGAGTCCACCACCGGTCTCTCGCCCAGACGCCGACACCTGCTGGTCACATGAGCACCACACAGAGAGCAGGCCATCTGAGACTTTTGCCAGTCCGAAGCCTCCAAGCTTCGATAGTAGATAACCCCTTCCCCGCAGCCAGGGCACTCCATGACTGCCGACCAGACCGTCTTTGCGACTTGAGCCATGTCGCCACACTGTTCGCACTGCACTGCGTATACCTGTCCGATGCGCTCCCCCGCCTCCGCAATGACCTCATCAGCCCGCTTGCGCAAGTGCTCTTCCGGTACTCGATTGACATAGTTGGTTCCAATGTGGCGTCCCAGTACAGACACATCGAAAAGCCGTGCTCGCCGACCTGTCATGAGCGCGGCCACTCCAGTCATCCCCGACCCAGCAAATGGATCGAGCACGATCTCACCCTCGCTGGTGAATGCCTCAATAAAGGGCACAATTCCCGCTACCGGCACTTTTGTGAGGTACGCATGAGCCATGTAAACGGGGTCGCTGCGCTTGACAGACACCATCGAAGGCAGGACTGGAAGCACGCAATCGCTCACACTCCGACCTTACCTAGCAGGGGTGACAGTTGCGGGTAATGCACCAGTACACTCCAGCAGGCATGAGCGCAGGTAGGGCATAGTGGGCTTCAAGGAGGACGCTGATTTCGCACGGTTCGTGTCCGTCGGAGCGATCGGGACAGCAGCAGTAGCCAACCACCTGGAAAATCAGTTCGGCCATCGACTAATCGAACTCGAGCGCTACGCAATGGCCAACAAGGTCTGGCAGACAAAGGTCAAGAGGCTGCGCCTTCCCGATCTCTTGTGCGTGCGGTGCGGGCTGAGGGTGGAATCTCGGGCGAAGTCGAAGTTTAAGATCATGCTGTCGCATTCAGAATCACCAGGCCGCAAATGGGACGACGGTGGGATGCGGAACGAAGACCTGTTCGCCTTCCTCCTAGCTGACATCAACCATGACCCTCCTCACTGCGGTCCTCCGATCTTCTTCACGACCGCGGCTCTTCGAGCCAGCATTTCGAATGCGAAACAGTCTGCTCCTAAGGCTGCATCAGAGGGTTCTGAGATCACGTTGACATGGCCTTGTTGGGTGCCGGCCAAGAGAGGGCGGTTTGTCCACGTCGACAAGGAGGACCGGATCGTCTTTGAAGGCGCAGACGGCAAGGTGCAGCGGTACTAGCACTGGCGGAACTGGACAGAGCCGAGATTCGTCTATTCGAACCCTGGCGACTTCTTCCAAGGAGACGAGAAGGTTCTTGCAGGGGTTGTCGCACAGGAATCGAGCCCGGTGTGCTCTGATGACTCCTGGGATCTGGTCACTGCGTTGCACTCAAGAGACCTCGTGGAACGATATGCGGCGATCAAAGCAGCGGGAGCTACGGAGCATCGAGAGCTCGTCGGCATTCTCTCTGATATAGGCGGAACCAGCCTTGAGGACTGGCGGATTCGACTCGAAGCGCAGGTAGCTCTGGCTCGACTTGAACCGACGCCATGGATCGGCCAGATCATGAGCAGATCGACCAACCTGAAGCCGAAGCTGATCAGCAGATGGAAGCGGTTCTCGCAATCTCTGAGCTCTCATCTGATGCCGCTGCCGAGGCCCTTGCTGAGATAGCAGCTCATTCAAGTCTGCCAACAGAATTGAGAGCTGCTGCCGCCTGGGGATTGGGTCAGGGTGCAGCGCGAAAGCCGGAATTGCTCCTCGACAGAATCGTCGATGCAGAACCCCTAGTGGCACTGCACCCGATCTCGGCCGTTGACGAGCTAACAAGTGGTATCCAGCGAACACTTGTCGGCTGGATGGCAGGAGATGACCCGATCCGAGCATCTGCTGCTACTCAACTTCTACAGCGCCATAGTTGTGTCGACTCGCTATTGGATGCTTGCCTAGGCGGTGGCAATGCCCGTCTTTGGTCACTTCGAGCACTCGGAGAGCTGCCACCTGCGTTGGTTAGGTGCTTGGCTGGAGATCGACTCACTCCAGACATCGAAGGGGTACTGCTCCCCATGTGGTTGGGTCAAGAGGATTGGCTCAGACAGGACGGCAAAGAGGGGCTAGATGCCCTAGACGTCCAAAAGATCCGATTCTCCTGATCAGTCTCCCTTAGCGGGCTAGGCGAATCGGGCGGAGCGCATGGCCAGGATGTCGTCTTCGCTCTGGCCGTTGCCCTCCATTGCCTCAAGCGCTTGCTCGGGGCCCTTCATGCGCAGGGGGCAGGAGACCGACACGTCCATCACCTGATTGATGCGGCCGAAGGCGATCCAGCAGCCGATGGACAGGGTCATGTCCACCATCAGCTCGTCGCTGAAGTGCTCCACCATGCGGTCCATGAACGCCTGGTCGATGGCCAAGTGGTCGGTGGCGTACTTCTCGCAGTACTCCAGGGCGTCCCGTTCGGCCTGGCTGTAGCCGTCGTATTCGTCTCTATTGCCGACGTGGAGGTAGTCGTCTTCGCTCAGATCATGTTGCGCCAACGACGCAACCCGGGTGTCCAGTCAAACCACGCAGTGGTTGATCTGGGCAATCCTCATCCGCAGCAGCTCCCGCAGCCGCACCGACAGCTTGCTCTTGTTGTACACCGCCGCGCTGAACGCCGATGCCGGAGCGGTGAGCTCCGGGCACATCATCCACAACCGATGGAGCTCCTCCGCGGGGCCATCGGGGATCTTGATACGGGCCATGCCTCCTCCTTGGCTGGGGTGCCAACACAATACCGCCCCAGTCGCCTCCAGCCCGTACAGTCGTTCCATGGACTGCGGCTGGTGGGTGTCACGGCAACTGGTGACTGTTCTTCTGGCCGCTGCGTTGGTTCTTGGGGCTTGCTCCTCGGCAGAAGATTCAGGAGAATCAACGCCACCCGCACCAGCACCCGAAGAGTCTGTTGAGCCCACGCCCACACCGGCCACGCCCGAGACCACCGCCGAGGCCCAGCCGACTGCTGAGCACACCGCTGAGACCGCCCTATCCGGCAGCCCGCCCGAGGTCATCGAGCATGCCGACGACTGGCCGCTGCCCAACAGAGATGCGGCCGCCACTCGAGCCGTGTTCAACAGCCCGATCGAATCCTCCACCGTCGACCGCTTCGAGGTGGCCTGGACTGCGGAGGTCCCCGGCGGAAGCACCTGGGGCAATCTGGCTACCACGCCGCTGATCCTGGGCGACCGGGTCTATGTTGCCGGTCTCGACGGCGGGGTCCACGCCATCGACCGCCGCACCGGAGAGAACCTGTGGACCGCCGGGCGCCGAGGCGGCCTGTACGGCCCATCGGGAGTGGCAGTGGGTTGGGGAAAGGTCTTCGCCATCAAGATCGGCGACCGAGAACGAGGTCAGATGATTGCGGCCTATAGCGCCGAGACCGGCGAGGAGATCTGGGCCACCGAGATCGCGGCGGGAGGCAGCGAGCTCAACGTGCAGCCCTTCGTGTACGACGGGATGGTGTTTGCCTCCACCAGCGGGTTCCCCGCCGGGGCTCGGGGCACCATCTACGCCTTGGACCATGCCACCGGCGAGGTGGTGTGGACGTTTGCCACCGTGGAAGACGAGACCCTCTGGGGCAACCCCGACGTCAACAGCGGGGGCGGGGCGTGGTATCCCCCGGCTCTGGACACCGACACTGGCACGTTGTTCTACGGCGTGGGCAACCCCTATCCGTTCCCCGGCGCTCCTAGCTGGCCCGCGGGGTCGAGCCGCCCGGGCGACAACCGCTGGACCAGCGGCACCGTGGCGTTAGACGTGAACACCGGGGAGCTGCGCTGGGGCTTCCAGGCCTTCCCCCACGACATCTTCGACCGGGATCACGTGCTGGTGGCCCTGGCCAAAGCAGAGGACCACGGCCTCGACCACGACGTGCTGGTGTCGGCGGGCAAGGGCGGGGTGGCGTTCGGGCACGATCCGGCCACCGGCGAGGTGCTGTGGCGTACCTCAGTGGGCCTGCACCGCAACGACAACCTCGAGGCCTTCAATTCCCCCGTCGAGGTTTTGCCGGGTGCCCAGGGGGGGATGGTCACTCCAGTCGCTATTGCCGAAGGGGTGTTCTACGCCGCGGTGGTGAACGCCCCCTCCTACTACGAGTCCGACCAGGTGAGCAGCGGCGGCGAGGGCACCCAGCTGTTCACCCGCCCCAGCAATGTGGTGGCCATCGACATCGCCACCGGCACCATCGTCTGGGACGTGGAGATCATCTCCAAGTACCCGGAGGTGCCCTCTGCCGACGTGCTTGGCGGCATGACCGTGGTGAACGATCTGCTGTTCACTTCCGCCTTCTTCGGCGAGCTGCTCGCCCTCGACCGCCACACCGGCAAGGTGGTGTGGCGCCATCAAGCCGAGGGCGCCACCAACGGGTGGCCCGCGGTGGCCGACGACATGATCATCTATCCCATCGGCCTGGTCGAAGAACCTGGAGTCCCCCACCTACTGGCCCTGCGGTTGAAGCAATAGCGGCGAAGAACCGGCTGGTCGGCTCGACTCGGGTGCCGCCGTCGGCAGCAAGGCACCGATGAAATGCGGCGCCAGCTGATCGGCCATCACAATAAAATATGTTGAGCTTGGCCACAACCCGCGAGCGTACTGCTGGTCAAGACCTCTCAGTTAGCCTCCCAACGGGCTGTTCAGCTTGCTGCCCAAGGGTCGACGAGGTCGACAGCCATGCCTTCATAGTGCCGGACATTGCGTGTTGCCACCGCCATGCCGCGAGAACGGGCGATAGCTGCGATTTGACCGTCGGACTGGGACACAGGTCGTCCTGCGGCCCGGCAGGAAGCAGCAATTTCCGCATAGGCGCGCGCCGCGTCACGGTCGAAAGGCAGCACACGACCAGAAAAGTCGTCACGCAGCATCGCCTCAACCTCTGACTCCAGAGCGTCTCGACGCTGGCCCGCTGGCATGATGGCGACGCCGTAGAGCAACTCTGCCTCGCTCACTGCGGAGAGAAACAAGGTGGTCGCGGCACGGTTAGCCACCCATGCTTCAACAGCCGAATCCGGCAGCCGGCGCATCAATTCAGAGACAACATTGGTGTCGAGAACAATCACCGTGCCTGCTTCAATCGAATCGAGGCGGCTCTGGCATGGCCTCTCTTGAGGGCAATTCCAACTCCACCCCACCGAGATGGGCGAAGCGTTCGCGAATAGCAGCAGCTAGATCGGCAGGACCCGCGTCCTGCTCAACGGCATCGCGCAAAATGAGCCGGGCCTCCTCTTCCATCGACCGACCGTGACTGGCAGCCCGTATGCGAAGCCTGATCTTGACTTCGTCGTCAAGATTGCGAATGGTGATACTCGCCATTTCTTGCCCTCTCTGGCTCCCCAAGAGCCTACCTTGGCTGAGTGATTGCAATGCAATCACTCTTCCGTTAGCTCGGAACAGCTTGAGCTCCGGGCCGGGTGGTGGCGATGGTGCCGTAGAAGACGCCGATTAGCACGATGACGGCGCCGACGGCGGCGACTGGGCGGGGCAGCTCGTTGAAGAATGCGGCAGCCCAGATGGTTCCGGCCACGGTCTCGATGGGGGCAAACAGGGCCACGTCGGCTACTGGGGCGAAGCGAGGGGCGTTGGACAGGGCCAGACGACCGAAAGGGTTGAACAACAGGCCCATGGCGGCGATCGACAGGTAGGCCCGCAAGTCGAGTGACAGCGGCGCTGCCCAGTACACCAGGGCCACCACGGTCATCACCCCGCCGATGGACAGCCCCACCAGGCGGCTCATGTCGGGATACCGGCGCCACATCGTCAGGCTCACCGCAAAGCCCAGGATGGCCAAGACGCCCAAGAGATCGCCGGTGAGGGTGGGCTCCCCCACCGAGCTGGACACAATCGCTCCGATGCCCGCCATGGTGATGGCGATGGCGATGGCCGTTGCTCGGCTGATGCGCTCCCTCAGCCATATCCAGGCACACACCGCGGCCATCAGCGGTACCGCGGCCACAATGGCCACCACGTTGGCCACTCGGGTCTGGGTCACGGCAATGACGAAGCACAGCTGGCTTCCCCCGGTGAGAGCCCCGATCACCAGCTGCTGCCAAGGATGGCGGCGGAACGCCTCCAGCGGCCAGCAGCCGTCCACCCGGTGGCTCAGTGAGGTGTAGAGGGGCACCGAGCAGCACGCCACCCAGAAGGAGACATCGACGGCGTCTGCCTCCGATAGCCGGACCCACAGCGAATCGGTGGAAACCGAGAGCATTCCCACCCCGGCGAGCAACCAGCCCAGCCGCCTTCGATCACTGGACTGGGCGACATCCATTCGGTGGGCCGTAAGGGACTCGAACCCCTGACCCCCTGCGCGTCATGCAGGTGCTCTAGCCAACTGAGCTAACGGCCCGGAATGAGTCAGGCTAGCAGGATCATCGCAACGCACAGCGACGCAATTGTGGTACAACCAGGTATCGCACCCACGGTGGGACCAGGTTGAAGGAGCGAAGATGTCAGACGCAACCACAATGGAGAAGTGCACGGTTGGCTTTGTCGCTGTCAATCGCTTCAACGCGATCGGGCTTGCTGCCATGGCGGGCATCAATGCCCTGGGGATCGCGGCACTGGGCTTGTTGAACGCAATGGGCCTGGTGACATTCGGCGCAGTCAACTCGATGGGAATTGTCACCGTCGGCGGGGTAAACGCCATCGGCCTGGTCACCCTGGGAGGGGTCAACTCCATCGGCATCGTCGCCATCGGCGGACTGAACGCCACCGGAGTCGTCGCCATCGGCGGGGGCAACGTCACCAGCATGGTGTAGGCACGGGAGCGCCATCGACCTCTGGACCAACGGCGGCCTCATGTACGTCCCGCGCCACCTCTAGAGGCCAGAGCTTTCAGACCGCTTGGGCGTCTCTGGTAGAAGAGCTAGCGAGTTGGGGACCAGCGGCGCTTGCGGAGCCGTTCGGCGAGGCGGGATTTTCGCTGCCACCGGGCCCGGTAGGACTCGCTCGGAGTGTGGAGGGTTATGGAGTCGGAGTACTGGTAGAGAACCGCGCCGACAAGGGTGAGGATGATGACGTATGTGGCGGCGAGCGCGCCGAGGTCGCTCTCGCGGGAAATGCCGAGCTCGGCGATGACGATAGAGAACTCTCCGTGGGCGATGAGGGCGGCGCCGGCCCGGGCCCGACCGGGCCTGCCAATGGCGACTCTTCCCGCGGCGACCCAGCCAGTGGCGAACTTGGTGGCGACGGTCACGGCGGCGATGACGACAGCGGCCACGGCGACATCGGGGACAAGGTCAAGATCGACTTGCAGGCCGAAGAACACGAAGAAGACGGCGGCAAAGAGGTTCCGCAGTGGCAACAGCAGCCCGCGGGCATGCGAAACGATGTCGCCCGACAGTGCCACGCCCACCACGAAGGCCCCCACCGCCGTTGACAGGTTGAGGCGCCCGGCGATGCCGGCGAAGAGCAGAGTGCCGCCGAGCAGCGTCAACAACAGCGCTTCGCTGGATTGGCTCAACGCAATGGCGCTCAGCCGGTCGCCGAACAGGTAGGCGGCACCGAGCACGCCAACCACCACGAGCAAAGAGACTATGACGGTGACGGTGGTGCTCAGCGCCGAGCCGCCAAAGAGCACCCCGGACACGATGGGCAGATACAGCACCATGGCCAGGTCTTCGATGACGAGCACGCTCAGGATCACCGAGGTCTCGTGGTTGCCGATGCGGTCGAGGTCGGCGACGAGCTTCGCCACGATGCCCGACGAGGAGATGTAGGTCACGCCGCCGAGCAGGACGGCAACGATGGGGTCGAAGCCGAGCAGCAGCCCCGCGACGAAGCCGGGCGGGAAGTTGAGGGCCAGGTCGACGGTCCCGGCCAGCGTCGACCGCCGAACGTTGTCGATCAGCTCGTGGGCGGAGAACTCGAGCCCCAGCATGAGCAGCATCAAGATGACGCCGATCTCGGCGCCCACCTCGATGAACTCCTCCGACGCCGGCAACTCGACGAGACTGCCCTCGCCCAGGGCCAGCCCCACCAGTAGGTACATCGGAAGCGCAGGCAGGCCGATCCTTCGAGCCAGGCGGGCGACGATGGCCAAGACCAACACCACCGCCCCGAGCTCGATCACAAACAGATCGCCGCCCGTGTGCATGGGCTAGCCCGATTCGTTCAGCAGCTTGGTGGCCGCCTTCACCGCGGCGGGAACGCCAACGACCACTGCCGTGCCACCGGCTTCGAGGCGGTCAGCTCCGCCTGGGATGGGAATGGAGCCCGAATCGGTGACCAGCGCGACCACGCCCGCCCCGGTTCGCGCCCTCAGCTCGGCCTCAGCCAGGGTGAGCCCGGCGAGGGACGACTTCGGGTCGACCGTTACCCACGAGATCACGAGATCCTCGAGGCGGTGCACGACGTCGTCTAGATGCTCCAGAACCGGGTTGCCCCCCAACAGCTCGCCGAGGGTGTGGCCCTCGTCCTCGGTCAACACCACGCTCTCGCAGGCGCGGTCAACGTCCTGTTCGTCGTAGACCACCAGATCGCGCCGACCGGTCTGGTGGACGACCACACCGACGCAACGGCCCGCGCTCGTTTCCAGGTCGAAGCGAACCCCCACACCGGGCAAATCAGTTTCGGTTGCCTTTCCCACCGGTCTCTCCTTCCAGTCGTCGTCGAGGCGTCATCCGCCATATTGACAGAACAGCACCGCTAAAGGGGCCTGGATGGGTGTTCGCAACGGCTAGCGTTAAGTCACGTTCGTCGCTGCTCTGCTACCGTTCGGTGTCGCTGTTGCTATGTTACCGTTCGGAGGCGTAATTTCGTTGTGAGCGTTCGGTGTCACGTAGGGGTTGAGCAGCTAGGATTGGCCCATGCCAGCCGACGAGGCATCCGCAACCGGTGTGCCGGTGTTCACGCCGTCTGATTTGGGGCACGCCATCAGATTCGCCCGCCAGGACAAGAACATGACCCAGACTGCGTTCGCCGCCGAAATGGGCGTGTCACGCAAATGGGTGTCAGAGGCGGAGAACGGCAAGTCGAGCATCGAGGTCGGGCTGGCCATCGACGCCCTCCGGCAGGCGGGATACATGCTCGTGATGGTCAAGCGAGCCGAGCCGGAGTTCGACTTCGAAGCGCACCTGCGGTCTTTGACGGAGTTCTAGGGTGGAGCTTTCCGTGCTCATCGGCGGGAAGGTCGCCGGTTCCCTAGACCTCACCGACCGTCATCCGTCGTTCGAGTATGCGCCCGCCTACATTCAGGCAGGGGGTCCGCCCCTGTCGATCCGGTTTCCCCTGTCGAGGCTGCGGGCCGAGGGAACGGAGCTTCGCTGGTGGCTTGAAGGGCTCTTGCCCGACGACACCGACACGATTCGCAGCCTCAAAAGGGAGCACGGCCTCCAGGGCGGGGACTACTTGCGGATTCTGGGCACCCCGATGGGAGCGGACTGCGCTGGAGCAGTTCAGTTCTGTCCGCCCGAGAAGGTCGATCACCTGCTCTCGGAAGCCGGCGAAACAGAGCCGACCACCGAGGATGAGATTGCAGCGTGGCTGGAGCGGATACGCGTCGATCCCGGCAATCGGGCCTTTCGCGTCGGAAGGGCCGACTCCGGATTCAGCTTGGCCGGAGCGCAACCGAAGGTGGCGGTGCGCCGCACGCCTGACGGCGGCTGGGTTGTGCCAGATGGGCCGATACCCACCACCCACATCATCAAATTGGCAAGACAGGACACGTTCGCCCACGAGGCCGTGACCGAGCATCTGGTCATGGAGACGGTTCGGCGCATGGGGGTGGCAGCAGCCCGCACCAAGCCCGCCCGATTCGGCGGGACAGAGGTGCTGGTGGTCGAGAGGTTCGACCGTACCGGCGATGGCACGGCCCGCATCCACCAGGAGGATTTCTGCCAGGCGCTCGGATACAGGCCAGACAGGAAATACGAGGGTGATGGAGGCCCTGCTCCCGAGGAGATCGCCCGCGTGCTGCGGCAGGCTGACCCCAGCAACGCCGATGCGAACCTGAGGAGGTTCAGGGACTCGCTGCTTTGCCAATGGCTTGTGGCCAGTATCGACGGCCATGCAAAGAACCACTCTGTGATGCTTCTTGGGCAGGGAACAGCCCATCTGGCCCCCGTCTACGATCTCAACAGCTGGCTTCCGTACCGGCAAACCACCCCAACACATCTGCTCCGCATGGCGATGAGAATCGGAAGCGATTTCACAATCGAAAGTGCCGACTCTCCCGAGGCCATGACACTCACCGCCGAACGGCTCGGACTCAACCCGAAAGAGACCGCTGAGCGGGCCGCTGAACTCGCCGACAAACTCCCCTGGGCACTAGGCGAGACCGCCAAGTCGCTGCCTCAGGAAATGGGTAAACTGCCTATAGTCGGACTCCTCCACGACGACCTGTCGGTCCGCGCTTCCGATTGCAAAGAGATAGCAGAGACAGCCGCCCAATAGGCCGAAATGGAGAGACAGATTGCCGACGGTACGTTTGGGTCTGATGCTGTGACAGATGAAGAATTGGAGAGGAAGCTACTCGGCTAAGGCCTGTTCGACACGTATGAAATCGCTGTGTGCGCCGATACGGGCGAGGCCATAGGATATCGCCAGCGCCAAGTGGTCGCGGTTAGTCAAAGACCTAGAGGAACTCCGCCAAGCAGCCCAACGAACGGCAGAACGCCTGGCTCAATGACCGATTGGTCAAGCTTTCCGACCATCCGAATCACCCCAGAGACCCGGCTTTGGCGCATCCACAACCTTGGGAATCATCCGGATCACCTTTCTGCCCGCATGCGCGCCTCCGGGCAAGAGCATCCTCGACCTGCTCATCGGCCTCGACCGGGCCAAAGAGCTCATCCCCCAAGACCACGAAGAGGTAAAGCGCCAAATGCTGGGCGCCGCTCGCCAAAACGCCCCGCCCGGCTCCGCTCTTCCCGGCGACGAAGAGGGCCTGTTCTACCGCGTCTACCGCTGGGAAGAGGCCCTGTGCATGGGAAAGCCCGGAATGCTCGCCAAGATGGCCGAGATCCCGGGCCAGCTTGCCGGACGCATCGACAACCTGTTCTTAGCCGGCGACTACATGGGCATCCCCTCAGTCAACGGCGCTCTCTCCAGCGGCCATCGCGCCGCCACCCAGGCCGCAGACCTATTGGCGTCTCGCGCCAGCTAGGCAGGGCGACCGGCGCTGGTGACGCTCGCCCCGACTACAGAGGCTTCAGCCGAGGCGGTTACCCAACATCTCGGCGCCGTCTCCGCTCAATTCGGACAGTGCGATGGGCCGGTTGGTGACCGCCAACAAGATTGCCTCTGCCGGTCCTGACACCAACGCCCCGTCACCGACCGACCAATCCATATCGGATGCCTCGAATCGAAGGCCCTTGGTCCGCTTTCCCGGCACAAAGCCAATAGCGCGACCACCGCAGCAGTAATCGAGAGCGGCACGCAATCCCTCAGGGTGCAGCGTTGCTGAGATACCGAGCGGTCGTTCGATGTCGCGGGTATGGATCAGGACATCGGTCAAAGGCGCTATGGGGCCGACAATCGGCGGAGCAATCCGCTTGCCAGCCAGCTGCTGGCGATACTTCGCCAGCAGCTGGCCGGGGTCTTGCGAGCCATATTCGCAAGCCACGTCGGCGGCGTAACCGTCGTAGCTCCGGGCCCGAAACGACCGCCACAAGAAACGTCCAGCGGGAATGTCCAAGATGGTGACCAGGTGACCCACCACATCGCGCACCCGCCACTTCTCGCACAACGACCGCGCGTTCCACTGCTTATCGCTCAAGTCGTCGAGAACGCCGATCAAGCGATGGCGCTGCGCCGTGACAGCATCGAACAAAGCCGCTTTCTCCATCGCCGAACCATACAGATGAAGGGACATCCAAGCCTTCCATTCTGCGGGGTTAAACGTGAACTTCGTTGTCCGAGAGTGTGTGTATAGTAGGCGTATGCCGCGCATGCAGGTATATCTGCCGGTCGAACTCTACGACGCAGTCAAGGAACGGGAGCTTTCGCCATCGGAGCTTCTTCAGGCATCGATACGCGCTGAGCTTCGACGCGAGGCGCTGCTTGAAGAGACTGTCCGATATCTCAGCGAGCTTCTCGAGGATGTTGGCGAACCCTCTGAGAAGGCCATCGCCAAGGCAGAGGCCCTGTCGCAACGCATCCGAGCCAATGTCTCGGCAACCGCGGCGCGTTGACCAGGCTCGTTCTCGACTCGGGCGGCGTCAGCCATCTCGCCACGCGACGCCAGAAGGCAGTTGCTCTGATTGCAGTGTTCCAGCGCGATGGGCTGTGGCCGCCTCTTGTTCCCTCCGTCGTGCTCGCCGAAACGGTCACTGGCCGACAACACAATGACGCAAACATCAACCGCTTCCTGAAGACCTGCAACATCGTTGAAGAGGTGTCTGAGGGTCTCGCCCGTCGAGCCGGCGCCTTGCGTACAGTGGCGGGTCAGGGCTCGGCCATCGACGCCCTCGTGGTCGCCATAGCCGAACCCGGCGGTGCTGTACTCACCACCGACCTCACCGACCTTCGTGCCTTGGCCAGCCATAGCGACGGAGTCCACGTACACCGGCCCTGAGAATTCAGCACCTGTTACCGTCCAAATTCCACCTGCCTCGTGGTAGGTTTCCTATACCACCCCTATCGCTTCGCCGGTAGGGTCGAGACCGCCGTCTGACGGCGGTCTCTGTCATTTTGCGGACGCGGCGAATTCGTCTTTCGGATTGCTGCCAGGCGATCAGCGTCCGAGGGCTTCCAGTTCGGAAGGCACCCAGTCTGGCCAGGCAGGGATCCCGACGGGTACTCCCCTGTCGAGCTCGGCCACCAGTCTGAACGGGTTGCGGGCTGACGTGTTGTCGTAGAAGAAGGCTTCGTCGCACATACCTGCCGCTTCTGCCACCAGTCCCCACAGACGCCGGTACCGGCCCCGGATCTTCTCCTCGGGGACCCGGTGCCCTCCGGAGCGGACGCGGGTGCGAACCCGTGCGACCGCGAGGTCCTCCGGCACCATGACGACGTGCATGGCCACGATGTAGCCAACTTCCATGGTGGCGCGGACGAAGTCGACTTTGGACGGGTGGGAGAACACAGTCTCAGCTACAAACGACCGCCCTGCGGCGATCAGCTCAAAGCGCCGTTCTGCAGCAGCAGCGGCAGCCTCATAAGCACGGGACTCTTCTTCGCCGGGCCATCGCTCCGCGGCAATCAAGTCGGCGTTCACGAACTCAAGGCGGGACTGGGCCGCGAACCGTCCGGCGAACAGGGTCTTGCCAGCGCCGTTCGGCCCTGCGACCACGATCAGCGTTCGGGCGCCATCCACCTGCTCAGCCCGCCGCAGCAGACGACCCGGCTACCATGATTAGCGACTGGGCACAGCTGTTGAGCTAGCCGGCTCGCGGACGACAACTTCACCGCTCTCGTCCAGCTCGGCGAATGGGAGGCCCTTGGCAACGAACTCCGCCTCCAAATCGAGCGATTCGCGCCAGTGCTTCATCTCCTCGGCCCACACGGCCCGCACTATCGCCTGGGCGCGGGGGTCATCGAGGTCGTCGTAGTGGGTTTCGCCGTTGAGGACGGCGGCAATATCGCTGTGGGGGATTTCGCGCGACCTCTCCATTTCGCGCCCGATCCGAGCCCAATGGGATATCTGCTGGGCAGCGCTGCGGTCCATGGCCGGGGCCGCCGCCTTGGCCGAGGCGTACACGCCGTCGTCGATGCGAATGGGAATGCTCAGTGGCATGCCAAGACCTCCTTGCACAATCGTAGCAGACAGCTACAAAGATGACAGACTGCAATTCCCCACGATTCAGTGTCAACTTTTGTTGACATCAACCTGATGGACCGTTACCTTGAACAGGCCGTCATCGCGCCCAGTGCTCGCAAACACGGCATCGGAGTGTGGAACTGATGAACAGTCGAGAAAAGCGGTTGGCCGAAAAGCTGGCTGCCTTTGAGAAATGGGCTGACGAGGTCGACCCGGCTGATCTGAAGTTCATTGACTCATCATCACTGAAGCTGGTGGAGAAGCTGGCCGACCAACGCGACTGGCTTGAGACTGAGCTGGCTCAAGCAGTTGTCTCCGCTCGAGAAGACGGCTGGTCATGGGCAATGATCGGGATAATGCTCGGCGTCAGTCGCCAGGCAGCTCAGCAGAGGTATGGCGCAGCCGCCGCCGAACTGGCACAGTCGCAGTAGCCCGTCAACGTTGAGGCGAAATGACTGAGGAGATTGAAGCGCTCGATCAGAACCGGATGATCGTCCTCTCGCTCAAGCCGAGATTCGCTGAGGCCATCCTTGCCGGGACAAAGACTGTCGAGCTGCGCCGCACGACACCAAAGATCGAAGTCCCGACGCGTGCGCTGTTGTATGCGTCGACACCGGTGCGGGCGTTGCTTGGCACATGCATCATCACAGACGTCAGAACGGCCAACCTCACAGCCCTATGGCGCGAGTACGGCTCAAGATCCGAGTTGTCCCACAACGAGTTCAAGCGTTACTTCGAGGGACTGGACATCGGCACCGCGCTGGCCTTGTCGCATCAGCAGCCCCTAGACAGGATCGTGCCCCTCCAAGACCTCCGGGCAAAACCAAGAGGTTTCCGACCTCCACAGAGCTTCGCCTACGTCGACACCAAGACCGGCAACCGACTTCTAAGGATGGCCGCCTAGCCCTTTAGCCCATGCAAGATGTGGTGCGTGAGGCGAACCCAACTCAGTGGCGGGGTGAAGCTCCCCCAGGTTCGCACGAGCTGGTTTGATTGGGTCGTGGTCTCAAGGTAGGGCTCTTCTCACACAGTCCTGGCAAGTGTGCGAAGAGCGCAACTCAAGCCATAACCAATTCAGAGGGCGGCGTTGAGGTCTCGAAGGTTCCGGAGGGCGGAATCATCCGAAATGTCGGTTGGCCAACCGTAGGCCCCAGCGACGGCAGCATCTAGGGCAGCATGTGCATTGTCTAGCCACTGCGGGCGGTCGTTGTAGAGATTCGTCAAGGTGCGCTTCTTGAGTTCCTTCGCGGCATTCTCATTGCGGGGTTGGGGCAACCTTGGATATCCGGGAACTGGAGCTTCCACCCATTCGACCCATTCAGGCGGGTTGATCCACCGGTCACGAAGTGCGACAAGTTCGCGTGCAGCTTCGGCGATCGCTCCTGCCCTGGGGTCGGACGCGCACTCATCAGGAGCAATATTCGGCGTCAATCCGCTAGGAAACGGGAAGGTAGCAAAGGTCGTAGTGTGGGTGTAGCGCGGTCGGTCTTCCAAACTTGTGCCAAGCCTTAGCGACCAAATCTCGTGGAACCGACTGTGGAGGATCCCGAAGGTCGTGTCATCGTCCCGAGCTATGACGATCAGTTGGTGATCAGGGCAGATTCGAGTGTCGTACCAGACAAAGACGCGGTGTTTGGCGACAGTGGGTGTTGCGATGTAACGCGATACCCCCTCAAGTGCATTCCACATTCCCTGCCTCGGCTCCACATGGCGCCACCAGTGCTCGCGATATGTGGCTCGACGGTTGTTTTGCCGCATCGGCTTGACGTGCTGCTCCACCCATTCGAACGGCTCTTCATACAAAGCGGCTGCGTACTCAGACATTACCCAGCCGAAGTCGATGATCCATTTGCCAGCTGGCCGTCGCGTTACGTCCATGCCATTCACCCACGGCTTCAGTACGTCGGTGTTGTTGCGACCGTTCGGATTGGCAGGCAATTGGAGCCATTCGAGGGCGAGGTCTCCCCCGATATCGAAGGCTCCTCCTTTGGTATCGCCCATGTAGGCAACATCGGCATTCTGCGGGAGTCGTCTGATTGTCTTGGGATCAACACCTTCGCTGCCGTGCCGTGCTGTCAGATCGGTGTAAATCTCGTCGACTTCCCGTCCATCGAGTAGGACTTGCCCAACCGCGTCGACATCTCGCGAAAAGCAAATGAGAGAGACTCGCACAGACGCTCCGTCAATGGTCCACTGTTCGTCGCTCCACGCGTCGAAAATTGGCCTGTTTTCGGTAGCAGCCTGAAGAGTCCTTCGGTTCGCGCCACCCCTAATCGAATTGGTTGCTACCAGCCCAGCGCGCTTCGCCTTTCCCTCTGCAATCTGCCTACCGGCTTTCTCGAACCAGTAGCAGACCAAATCCGCTTCTGCAGGGACGCGGTTTGAAAAGACGTCGAATAGGCGGTCCACATAGTCCTCGCCAAGATGCGTCTTGAGGAGCTTTCCACCGAGAAAAGGCGGATTTCCTATCACCACGTCAGTCACTGGCCAATCTGGCTCGGCGCCGTCCGCTGTCATGATCGCGTCACGACACTCGATCGTGTCCAGGGGCTTCAGAATCGGCTCCTCGATTCCCGTGAAGCCGTTGCGGCGCATCCACTGGATGTGGCCAATCCAGACCGAAACGCGCGCCAGTTCCGCGGCGTAAGGATTGATCTCAATTCCCTTAACGTTCGCGGGATCGACTTCGGGAAAATCGCGCTCAAAGCCCAGCGCCTCCGCTTCCACCTGCACTTGATGCTCGAGGTCCTTTAGCGCATGCAGGGCCAAATAGAGAAAGTTCTCCGAGCCACAAGCTGGATCCAGCACTGTGAACGAACGCAATCGGCTAAGAAACTCCCGGTACCGCCGCTCGGCCCTATTGCGCTGTGTCGTCCGGGCTCCAGCTGACTTCGCCGCTTCGGCTCGTTCCAATTCCGAGGCGATTTCAGCTAATTCTCTTTCCCACTCAGCGAGCCACGGTCTGATCACCACCGGATCGATGAGCTGCATGATCTTGTCGCGATCTGTGTAATGCGCCCCGAGTTGCACGCGTTTGCCGGGGTCGAGCCCGCGCTCGAAAAGCGTCCCAAGGATCGACGGGTCGATTTCTGACCAGTCGAGCTTCGAGGCTTTCAACACCGTCTCGATATCAGACTTCTCCAATGGCAGCGCGGAATTGTCCTCGAACAGGCCTCCGTTGAAGCAGGCAACCTGCTCGAAGCCGACCCGGCCACCAGAAGCCATCTCTTGGAAGAGATTGCCCGCAAGGTCAGTAAAGCTCTCGGGCTCCTTTCGGGCCTGTTCCAACATCCGTTCAAACAAGTTGTTCGGAAGCAAAGAGACATCGTCAGCGAACATGCAGAAGATCAGACGATTGACGAAATGGGCGACTTCCTCTGGGTCGTGCCCACGTTCCCTCAGAGCAAGAGCCAGAGAGGCGAACGATTCCGCAGCGTCCTCTGTCAACGACTGCCGGGATTGGCCCGGCCGTAGCCGCTCAGGGTCCGTGAATGCCCATTTGAGGATGTCACGGGTCCCTGCGTCATTCAGGTCCTCCAAGGCAAACTCGTAGGTCTTGCTGACGCTGTTCGTCCAATTGGTGCGAATCCGGATGCTCTCCATATCGGAGACGATCAATAGCGGCGGGTTCTCCAACGCGGAGGAATACTGCCGCAACTGCTCAAAGGCCTTGTCGAGATTGGCCTTCTTCCCCTTGTATTCCCAAGCGAAATGGTGGCGTTTCCACACGTCGGCCCAGCCATCACCGCCGGTCTCCTTGCGCGCCCCCCGCTCAAAGCAGTACTCCTCGCCAGTAGGGTCAGCCTTTGCCGGAGTCAACTCGCCTAACAGTTCACACAGGTCTATGAAATGCTCCTGCGACCCTGAGCTCTCCTTGAGCGTGGATGACCCCCACTTGGTGATGAAGTCCTGCGGCGTCACGGTCAGGCCCTCAGCAACTCCGTGTGGTGGCAACGGCGGAAACCATTCCCATCACGAGCAGCCAGCAGCCTGCGGCCGCCTATACGTCCAACGACACATGGCATGCCTTCACCGGAGCTTCGGTCATATGTCTGCATCCCGTGGCCACCGCAGTCGTCTTGCTGCATGAAGCGCGATCTTAGGAGCGGGTCAACCCATTGTGACACTGGAGGCACTCGCCCAAAATCCAGGTTGCTTTGTTACGGAGTCGTGGCAAGCCCAAGGTACGGCTGGATGTGGAACACCCTCGCCTGGCCAAACCAAGGATCACGGACCAGATCGACCAGCCGAAGGTCTACCCTTCTCCCATTCCTTCGCCGCCTCTCGCGTGGTTCGCCGTCCTACCTGTCGAATGTTGCCGCTGCCGTGCTGACGACGCAGTTCGCCTTCTCTGCGATCAAGATCGTTCGTGATCCCCGAGTGAATGATCCGGTCATTTCGATCTACAAACTGGTACTTGTAGGTATCTCGTTCCGGCACCATAACCGCCTTTCTGGTCCCGCTTAATCACATGCGTGTAAGCAGTGTACCACCTGTTTTCTCGTTCACAACATGGGCGTATTGGGGCTGTCGCAGGCACGCCTGAGAGCCAGGTGCTGCCTGTCTCCACTTAAGGATAGGCCTTCACAAAATCGCTTCCCAGGCTCAAGGCCCTTTGGCCATACCAGGGCAGTTCAGTGTCCACGCAGAGAAGTCTTTGGGAGTACCGCCCTGCGCTCAGGTCGGTGTTCATTTATCTCATACTCATCCCCGCTGATCGGCCATGCTAAGCCCCTATAGGGAACGTCTATTGATACTGCCGCGGGGTAAAGGCACTGAGCATCAACCGTGCGAACGTCTTCAAGTATCGTCAGCAGCGCTTCCTCTTCGATCTTGACGGTCAGTGGTTCACTCTGGTCGTGCGTCTCGCAGCCACAGTCTGCATAGAACTTGAGGCACTGGGGGCATCTCAAGTGCCTACTGATGCGCTCCCATTTCTTTGGGGGTGGGGTATGCAAGAGATATCCCCGGAAGGGCTGCACGTTGGCGTGCCCCAACATGTTGCGCCATATGACGACCCGTTCAACGGCTTCCTGGGTGTCTTGACCCAAATTCAGTTGTGGCACGGCAGCCAGGAATCGTTCCTTGATGGTCGCGAAATCGTGCTTACCCAACTCCATCCTCTGACGGGAGAAGTCGCGGGGGTGCGGCCCCCGCCCAAAAGCGCTGGTGTAACGGAATCGCATGTCTTCATCGCCCTCGCAGAGCACAACAAGATCAACCATCGCAGTTTCACACCAGCTAAGGAACATAAGGCCCTTGAGGTTCCCCCCTTTTCGTGGAGGCATGCTCTATGAGGAGGGGCTGTGTCCAGACTGCGAAGGAGTTTCGACCGGGGGTTCCGTGATGGGGCTGTTCGGATCGTCAAGGAGGCCGGCCGGCCGGTGGCCCGTGTGGCCCGGGAGCTGGGTGTGAACGAGGGCACGCTGGGGAACTGGGTTCGCCAGGACCAGGCCGCGCGGTCCGGCGGGCTGTCGGCCGATGAGCGGGCCGAGCTGGCGAGGCTCCGCAAGAGGGTGGCTGAGTCGGGGGATGGAGCGCGATGTCCTCAAACGATCCGCGGTCGTTTGGGTGAGCGGGGCAACGCGGTGACCGCAGGGTTCATCGCATCCCAGAGGACCGACCACGGTGTGCCTCACGCGGTGTCGTTGCGGGCGCTGGATGCAGCTTCCTCGACGTTCTACAAGCACCTCGACCGGCCGCTGACCCAGATGCAGGTCCGCCGCCGGGCGACCGACGCCGAGGTGAAGAGGGCGTTCGACCGCTCCCAGGGGACCTACGGGTCCCCCAGGGTGCGCGCCCAGCTGCGCCGGGACGGCCTGTCGGTGTCGAAGAAGACGGTGGAGGCGTCCATGGCCCGCCAGGGCCTGTCCGCCCGCCCCAAAAAGAAGAAAGGCCTGACCAGCCAGAACCCCGCCCCTGCGGCCCCCGAGGACCTGCTGGGGCGCGACTTCAGCGCTGATGGGATCGACCAGAAGCAGTTTGGGGACTTCAAAGAGGTCAAGACCGCCGAGGGCCCGGTGTTCTCAGCGACGGTGCTGGACCTGTGCTCGCGGCGCATGGTCGGGTTCGCCACCTCCGATGACTATCCGACCGCGGAGCTGGCCAAAGCAGCGATCAACACCGCCGTGGCCACCAGGGGCGGGAACATCGACGGCGTGATTTTCCACTCCGACAAGGGATGGGTCTGTCAGGAATTTTGTGTATCGGGCGTGATCTGAGGGTCCGCGGCCGGGTG